>NZ_SUMG01000013.1 GCF_009910325.1 Isachenkonia alkalipeptolytica | reverse complement strand
TTAATATTACCTTTCTGATTATGTCCACCTCATTTCTTAGTCCTGAGGTTCTATTATAATAGATTTAATAGTATTTGGGACATAGTCACTTGTGATATATTAAGACATTATCATATATGGATCATAAAATAGGAGGTTTTTTTATGGGGAAAGTTGACAGCACCGCGGATAAATACTATAATATGAGTAATTTAGAGGAATTAATGGATGCCCTTCGAGGAGAAGGAGGCTGTCCCTGGGATCGAGCCCAAACCCATGAAAGTCTCAAACCCCATTTGATTGAAGAGGCCTATGAGGTCCTAGAGGCCTTAGAGGAAGAAAATGACCCCCTCTTACAGGAAGAATTGGGAGATTTGTTGCTTCAAGTTCTTTTTCATAGTACAATAGCAAAAGAACAGGGGCGATTTCAGCTTAAGGACGTAATGCAAGGTCTCGGAGAAAAAATTGTATTTCGTCATCCTCATGTTTTCAAGGATCGGACAGCGGATAGTGAAGGGGAAGCTTCAGCGAGCTGGGAGGACCAAAAACGCAAGGAAAAAAACATCACCTCCACCACCGAATCCATGAAACGAATTCCCAAGCACCTTCCCGCCTTAATGCGGGCGGATAAGATCCAAGGGAAGGCCCGTCAGGTTGGTTTTGACTGGGAGGATCCGAAAGAGGTGATCCTAAAGGTCCAGGAAGAACTGGGCGAGCTGCTGGAAGCCCACGAAGAAGGAAACCGGAAAAAGATTCAGGAAGAAGGGGGCGATTTATTATTCTCCGTAGTAAACCTGTTACGATTTTTCGATGTGGAGCCGGAAGGGGCATTAAACCGCACCACGGATAAATTTATTCGAAGATTTGATTCTGTGGAGCAGGATGCGGAAAAAGGCGGCAAACCTATGAAATACATGGATCTGAAGGACTTGGAAAAGCTGTGGCAACAGGCAAAAAGAAAAAAAGGTTAGTTTTTTAAAAGAAAATTCCCTAAAAAGAAGGATTTTCTAGATTTTCATAGAATAGTGTATTAAAGAAGGGCAGTAATTAAATTTATATTATAAAAGGAGGCAATTTTTAATGAACAAAGCTGAATTAGTATCAAAAATGGCAGAAAAGAGTGACCTTACGAAGAAAGACGCGGAAGTGGCACTAAACGCATTCATGGAAACCGTGGAAGAAAGCCTAATAGACGGTGACAAAGTACAGCTAGTAGGATTTGGTACTTTTGACGTAAGAGAAAGAAAGCCTCGTCAAGGTAGAAATCCAAGAAACCCAGAGCAAGTAATTGAAATTCCTGCTTCAAAAGCACCGGTTTTCAAAGCTGGTAAAACCTTAAAGGAAAAGGTTAACAAGTAGGACGTACTTAGAAGACAAAAAACCAGGCCTTTAGGACCTGGTTTTTTTGTACCGTTCTTTATATAATGTTGGACATGTGAGAAATGAACCGAAGAGTAGCGTTGTGCCAGGGTTCGTTGTTAAGGAAAGAACCTGGGAGAAGGGGTGAAAAAACTTGTTTAATAATACAGCGATGGATTGGAAGAAGATAAGGAAACGTCATGGAAAAGCCGTATTCGCCGGAGGATTTTTAGTGATTTTTCTGATGGTGGCCATGCTCACCGCATGCAGTGAAAGTAGCGGGGGGCCCCTGGAAGGTCCTGAAGATGAGGGGACGAAGGAAGGGACGCAGTCCATCGGTACTGAGGAAATGGACCGGGAAAACCGGGAAGCGAGGCTGGAAAGTATACATACCCCGGATCTTAAAAAAAGCCCCTTGGAAGAGGCCCTGAGCCGGGCGATAGCCTTCACCGCTATAGAAGTTCCGGAACCCGGGGACTCGAAAGAAGAGCTCACCGGGGACGGGGAGCCCGGGGAGAATTCGAAGCCCGGGTCTGAGCCGGAGTCGGAAACTGAAGCTGACTCGGAAGCAGACCCTGACCCTGAACCTGATCCTGAACCTAAGCCGGACCCCGAGCCGGAACCGGATCCCGAACCGGAACCAACGCCAGATCCCGAACCCGAACCGGAGCCCACACCCTACAGCGATCTCGACCGGGAATACAGCCGCGTGGTAAAAGGGGATACGGTAAGACAAAGCATCGAGCAGGAAGTGGTATCGAAAATCAATGCCGCCCGAGAAGAGCGGGGGGCCTCGCCGCTGAAAGTAGCCCAAGAGCTTACCTCCATGGCAAGGATCAAGTCTACGGATATGGCTGTGAACAATTACTTCAGTCATGAATCCCCGGATTACGGAAGTCCTTTTGATATGGCGAAATTCTTCGGTGTCCGACTTCGAAGCGAGAACCTTTATTATTCCAGCCGGGAGCTCTCCGCAGATCAGGTGCATGAAGGTTTTATGGACTCCGACGGGCATCGGAGCAATCGGATGAACAGCAGTTTTCAGGAAGTAGGGATCGGTATTGTGGTTACCGGTAACGGTTTCTATGTGACGGAGATGTTTCGCTAGGAAAACAAACCGGGATCGGTCCTGAAGCCCGGAAAAGAACCGGAAGGATGGAAGATTATCTGCTTGAAATCCGTATAAATAGGGTAGAAATGGACTACATTATATATTTTAGGTTTTACAAGAATAGTTATAGGAGGAGAATCCATGCAAAAAAACCTGATCATTACCTTGATATTATCCATTTTTATCGCTTTATTTGCGATTCTCAACGCAGGGGCGGTATCCATCAACCTGCTTTTTACCACCCTGGAAATATCCGCAGCCCTGGTCATTTTAATTTCCGCCACCATCGGTGCGGTGATCGTTTTTTTTCTAGACACCGCCTCAAAATATCGGTATCGAAAACAAATTAAGGAAAGTCAAAAGCATAGCGAAAAGATGGAAAAGGAAAAGGAAGAGCTGGAGGAGAAAAACCGCTGGTATGAAAAGGAACTGGCCCGTCTTCGGGAACAGAATTTAGGCCAGATCCTGGAGAAGGACTCCGCCGCTAAGGTCGGGCGGGGAAAAGAAGGACCACAGGAAATCGGCAGGAACCCCGAGGAAATCAATAACAACGATGAACAACAAAAGTGAACACCAAAACGATGAACAAAGCTGAATAACAAAGCAAAGTAATAAAGCAAAGTAACAAAGCAAAATAACAAAGAGAAATAACAAAGCAAAATAACAAAGCGGAATAATAAAAGGGATTTGTTATATACTGGGGGGAGAGCCATGCAGACTGAAAGCCGAAAATCCGCCGGCGGGAAAAAATCCCCGGGGGGATTCATAATAAAATTGTTGCTGACGCTTTTGCTGGTGATCTTCATCAGCGGAAACTTCACGGGATGTTTTTGGATTGTGGAGGCTCCCGTGGAAGAGGATCCTGAAAATCAGGAGTCGCCGGAGGGGTTCGAAGAAGAAGACCCCGGAGATGAATCCCTGGAGCCCCCTGGAGAAAGTACTGGGGAAAATCCCGGAGGGGAGACCCCAAGGGAAACCGTGGAAATAACCTCTCCCGTGGAGACCGGGAGATCCCGGGAAAACGAAGAGCTGAAAATCCCCGAAGAGCCCGTGGAAGTGACCCCCGTGGATGAGAATTTTCCCTCGGAAGCCGACGTCCTTAAAGAGGAAACCCTCACCTCGGAAGCGGTGATTCGCTACTTTGAGGATAAATACGGTCATTACGGAGGCCGCTTTATGATACAGGTAAGTGTGGGACCGGATACCTTTGAAGAGGACGGAATCCTCCATCATCAACGGGAGGCTTTCTATACCCTGACCCGAAAGGAAGACGACCGGGTCATCGGAAAAGAGGTTTTCCGTCAGGTGCATCGAAAGGTCTCTTTAAATCCCTCGGTGATGGATACCTTAGACGGGGAATACAGCCGGGTGGTGGAAAGCAATACGGTCCTTCGGGAAATTGAGGAACGGGTCATCGGAAAGCTCAATGATGCCCGGAGCGAACAGGGCTTAGGCGCCCTGAGTACCGCCTCGGATCTCACAAGACTGGCTCGAATCAAATCCTCGGATATGGGTCTTTACAACTATTTTAACCATGACTCCCCTACCTACGGCAGTCCCTTTGAAATGGCCAGCGCTTTAGGGGTATCCCTTCGAAGTGAAAATATCCAATGGGCCACCTGGGAGCTCACCGCTGAAGAAGTCCACACCAATTTCATGAACTCCCCGGGACACCGGGATAATCGGATGACCGAAGGGTTTAGGGAAGTGGGAATCGGTGTGATCAAACTGGAAAATGGATACTATGTTACGGAACTTTTCCGCTAGGGCAGGGACGTTACAAGAGGATCCCCCATCAACCAAGGAACAATAAGTGTAGTATTACAAACCCCGGCGGGCAGAAATCCCCAGGGGTATTCATAAGGAGGAAGATTATGCGACTGGATAAATTCTTAAAAAATGCACGAATCATCAAACGGCGCCCCGTTGCCAAGGAGGCCTGTGAGAAGGGCCGGGTGCTTGTCAACGACAAGGAAGCAAAGCCGGGAACCGAGCTGGAAATTGGCGACGAGGTGGAGGTTCGCTTTGGGAACCGGACCTTTAAAGTAAAGGTGCAAGGCCTTGAGGAACATGTGAAAAAAGAAGAGGCGGAGAACTTATACGAAGTGATCGAATAACAGATGCCGGGGCAGGATTACTGGGTGGATGACAGGGGATGACAGCGGGACGGAGTTTTTGTCATCTAAGGAAAAATGACAAAAACTCCGTCCCGCTGTCATCTGGTCCCCCCTGTCATCCTGCCGTCCCCCTGTCATCCGCTGTTATCCTTTCAGAGTATCTAAATGAGGTGAGAATATGGCAAAGAAAAGGGAAAAGAGAGCCTATCGGGTGAAGAAAAAACGGAAAAAGATCGGTTTCTGGACGAAGCTGGTGGTGGTGGTCATCGTGGGGTACTTTGCTGTGGCTTTTTTTCAACAAAGTGTGGAACGCCGGGAACTGGATGCGGAGATCGAAAGCCTCCAACAGGAGAAAGCGGAGATCGAGGAACGGATCCAAGGCATGGAGGAAGTCCTGGAAAAGGGCGATAGCGATGAAGCCATTGAAAGGCTGGCCCGGGAAAATCTGATTATGAAAAAACCCGGAGAGCGGGTGTATGTAATGGATACCAACAACAGCCTCAGTCGAGAGTTACGGGAGCGCCGGGAACAGAGAGAGGAAGAGGAAGGCTTTGATGGGGAAAATTCTGAAGAAGAAACCATCCATGAGGAAGGCCTCGAGGAAGACCGTCCTGGGGAAGAGGCAGAAGATGGGGAAGAACAAGGGCCTTAATCCTCCTTTTTTGTTAAATATTTAGAAAAAGTAGTGAAATTAGAATTTAGATGTGCTATAATAGGTGACAGCTAAAAGATTATAATATTAGAAGGAGGAGTATGGAATTTATGTCCCTAGAAGTAGGTAGTATTGTTGAAGGAATTGTTACCGGAATTACAGATTTTGGCGCTTTTGTTGAGGTGGAAAAAGGAAAAACCGGGCTTGTGCACATCTCAGAGGTAGCGGAGGATTATGTAAAAGATATCAAAAATTATTTAAAAAGAGGTCAAAAGATCAAGGTCAAAGTTTTAAATATTGATAAAGACGGTAAAATAAGCTTATCCATTAAGCAAGCCGGACTCCCGAAGAAGAAAACGGTAAAGCCCCGGGAAGTGAACTGGGAGAAAGAGCTTGAAACACCTTCTCCGACTAATTTTGAAGATAAGATGAGTAAGTTTTTAAAAGACAGTGAAGAAAAAATGCAATCCATGAACACCAAAAAAAGCAGCGGCAGAAAAAATGCTAACGGCAAAGGCAATTAAGATCGGAGGCATGTTGGACGTAACCGGAATTATATAGATTCACAATATAAGCTTTTACTGGAAAATAAGCTCTTATAAAAACAAAAAGCTCGGCGGTCCTCTCTAAGGAGAGAGCCGCCGGGCTTTTTTATTTGCCTTTCCTCAAATTTTTTACAAAGAGCTTCGCTAAAACGTTTTACAAAAGAGCTGAAATAAATGTTTTATAAAGGGTCGCGAATCCTTAATACCCTAAATACTCTTCATAGGTCAGGCCACTTTCATAGACCGCGGTGGCAAGGTCAACGCCTAAATACCGCAGATGCCAGGGTTCGTACATATAGCCGGTGACGGACTCTTTGTTTTGGGGGTAGCGGATGATAAAGCCGTAGCGGTGGGCGTTGTCAGTAATCCACTGGCCCTCCGGGGTGTTACCGAAATCCTGGGTTAATCGGTAATCCACTTGCTCGGAGGTAACGTCCATGGCCAGGCCGGTTTGATGTTCGCTGTGGCCGGGTTTTGCACTGAATCGTGTGGCTTCCTCATAGCCGTGTTCCGCTACATAGTTATTAAACAGGGTTTCCTGAGTGCTGTAGCTCCTGTAACCGGACCGGGCATAGAGAATTATCCCGTCCTCTGTCGCGGCGTCAAACAACGCCTCCAGGGCCGAGGCCGCTTCCGATCGAAGCAGTCGATGATTTGTATTCGGCGCCATTGAAACATTGGGCTCCACAAGATTCGGAGGTGTAAAGTCTGCAGGCAGCCGGTACTCCCGGTTTACCAGTACATCAATAGCGCCGGGGTTGCCTACTACAGTGGCGTCATCCTCATCCGGATCCGGTTCAGCCTGGGGATCCTCCGCCGGGTCGGTTTCCTGTAAATATCCGCCGTGAACAAAGGCTTCGGTGTCCCCGTACGCCACCTGCACCCAGTCGTTGCTCAGCTCGCCGATCACATGGACCTCGGCGCCTTCGGAAAATCCGCCGATTCTCTCCCCATCAATATGGGCATCGGATCGAATATTTAAGGGCGTGGTGGTGTATCGAATATAGGAGACCTCGCTTATTCCAAGTTCCTCGGCGACAGAAGAGGGTTCTTCCTCTTCCTTGGAGGACTCCTCGTCGGCCTCCTCCGCCGGGTCGATTTCCTGTAAATATCCACCGTGGACAAAGGCTTCGGTGTCCTGGTACGCCACCTGCACCCAGTCGTTGCTCAGCTCGCCGATCACATGGACCTCTGCGCCTTCGGAAAATCCGCCGATTCTCTCCGCTTCAATATGGGCATCGGCCCGAATATTTAAGGCCGTGGTGGTGTATCGAATATAGGAGACCTCGCTTATCCCAAGCTCCTCAGCGACAGAAGAGGATTCTTCCTCTTCCTTGGAGGGCTCCTCCTCGGGTAGTTCTTCTTTAAGACTGGTTATCATAACCACTTTTTGAAGTTTTCGATGCACTTCTCCAAAGGGAAGACCTTCATGGTTCTCAATTATTTCCCCAAGGGTATCGGGCAGCGACTTAATAGCGGCAGCCTGTTCTTCCGGTGCACCCGCGGCAGAAATATCGGTTGCTGGATTCGAAAAATACGGCACAGGGAATAGTAGGGACAGTGCTGACAGGGATACCAAAATGAGGATTATAAAAAAGATCAGCTTGTTTTCTTCCATGGGATATCTCCTCCCCTAATCACGTGATATTATATTTTTACCCTAAAACGGAAAACGTAAATAGTGATTGAACTTTTTTGCCGGAAAGGATATAATAATCTTTATGTTCAAATGAGAAATGGATCGGATTATGATATATTAGAGGTAACGATAGGTAAGATCATCACATAGTTGATAATCATATAGAAGGAGGGTTTTTAAATGGCACCGAAGTATATTTTTGTAACCGGAGGGGTGGTATCCTCTCTTGGAAAAGGCATCACCGCCGCATCCCTGGGAAGACTGTTAAAGAGCAGAGGATTGAAAGTGACCCTGCAAAAGTTGGACCCCTACATCAACATCGACCCGGGAACCATGAGTCCCTATCAACACGGCGAGGTCTTTGTCACCGATGACGGGGCGGAGACGGATTTGGATTTGGGGCACTACGAACGGTTTATCGATCAGAACCTTACGAAAAACTCCAGCGTAACCTCCGGGAAAGTGTACTGGTCCGTACTGAACAAGGAGCGAAAAGGAGACTATTTAGGGGGGACGGTGCAGGTTATTCCCCATGTGACCAATGAGATCAAAGAGCGGATTTTTCGAGCGGGGAATGAAAAGGACGTGGACGTGGTGATCACGGAGATCGGCGGCACCGTGGGAGATATTGAATCCCTGCCTTTCCTTGAGGCCATTCGTCAGGTGAAATACGACATCGGAAAAGAAAACACCATGTACATTCATGTAACCTTGGTGCCTTTCCTCGGCAGTGCAGGGGAACTGAAGACGAAGCCCACCCAGCACAGCGTAAAGGAACTCAGATCCATCGGTATTCAGCCCGACGTGGTGGTTTGCCGTACGGAAAGACCCCTGACCCAGGAGATGAAGGATAAGATCGCCCTGTTTTGCAACCTGGATCCCGGAAATGTGGTGCAAAACGGAGACGTCCGAAGCATCTACGAAGTGCCCTTGATGCTTAAGGACGAGGGCCTGGACCGGATGGTGTTAAAAACCCTGCATTTAGAGGCGGGAGAACCGGATTTGAAACAGTGGACGGATATGGTGGAGCGGGAGCAAAGCGCCGAAGACCATACCAAAATAGCCATTGTGGGTAAATATGTGGAGCTTCCCGATGCCTATCTTTCCGTTATTGAAGCCCTGAACCATGGAGGGATTTACCACGGCACCAAAATCGACGTACAGTGGATCCATGCCGAAGACGTAACCCCGCTGAACGCTAAGGAAATTCTTAGGGACGTGGACGGTATTCTGGTCCCCGGCGGTTTCGGCGAGCGGGGCGTGGAAGGAAAAATTGCAGCGATTCAGTATGCAAGGGAGAACAAAGTTCCCTTCTTCGGGATCTGTCTTGGAATGCAGCTGGCCGTGGTGGAATATGCGAGAAACATCACCGGCCTGGACGGAGCCCACAGTGCCGAGCTTCAGGAAAGCACCCCGTATCCGGTGATCGACCTGATGCCCGAGCAAAAGGACGTAGAGGAAAAGGGCGGCACCATGCGTCTGGGCCTCTATCCCTGCAAAATTGCGGCGGATACCTTCATTGAGACCGCCTACGGCGAAAGTCTGGTGTATGAGCGCCATCGCCACCGGTATGAGCTGAACAACGAGTACCGGGATCAATTGGCGGAAGACGGTCTGGTCATCTCGGGGATCTCCCCCGACGAACGGTTGGTGGAGGCCATCGAAATCAAGGATCATCCGTGGTTCGTGGCGGTACAGTACCATCCGGAGCTGAAATCCCGTCCCACCAATCCCCATCCTTTATTCAGGGATTTCGTCGCCGCCAGCAAAGCCCAAAGATGACAGCGGGACGGAGTTTTTGTCATCTTTTGTTGAGACCCAGTTGGATGACAGCGGGACGGAGTTTTTTGTCATCTTTTGGAGAGACCATAGCCTATATGAAAAATATAGGGCCCGCTGTGAACGATAGGTTTGAAATGCTACAGAATAAATTCAACCTACGAAGCTTCGGAAGCCCATTTCGGAAGCCCCAGCTATGATAGAATATCACAGCTTGCAACAGCACCGATCAAATCGGTAGTAAAGCAATTAATTTAGCCGGCAGGAAACTTTTCAATAAAAACCCTTAGAAATAAGAGAATGAAATAAACGCCAGGCAGATCCCTTAAGAGACAGGAATCCGTCTGGCGTTTTTGTATGTAGGATTTACAAGGCCTTTTAGCTGGCCACAAGGACTAAAAAGGGATGTCATCATCTTCGTCCTCAAAGGGGTCCATACCCATTTCCTCCCAGGTAATACCATAGGGAACTCCACCGGAGGTATACCCTGCTATGTAATAAAAGGTTTCGTCGGAATCAGAATCCTCCTCTAAAGCCTGGGCTTGTTCTTTTTGTAATTTACGGAGTTTGCTTGCTTTCTCCTTGTTTTTTGCAGTTTCTTTAAGCTGCTTAATATACTCGGGGTCAATCTGAACTCCTAGAATTTGCAGCTCATTAACGGCGGAGAGCCTGTCCACTGCAAAATGCTTGCTGTAACCTTTTACGATGTTTTCCCCCTCATATTTTGGGAGCCATGTTTTTGCCGCCTGTAGCCTAGAGGCTTTATTCATTCTTTTACGTCTTAGAATATTTGATTTCTTCTTGTTTTTCTTTTTCTTTTTCTTCATGTTGTCTTATTTTGCCCTCCTTGTTTGTCATTATTTCTCTATCGCACATTCATTAAAACGCGGTCGCTAGATTTTTACGAAGTTTGCAGTGCTTTTGCTAAAGATCCACTGAAAGTATGGTAATTAACCAACGGGTAAGTCGATATTGCAGTATGCTTTGCCGATCCATAGAGATAATCGAGAGTAATTCATACCGTGTTCGGGATGACAGAAACGCCGGCCTGCTTTCACTCAGTGTCTTTTATGTCGTGGGGCTTTAATGGGGGCCAGAGGATTTTGCGGTGTTCGGTATGACAGAAACGCCGACCCGCTTTCACTCAGTATCTTTTATGCCGTGGGGGTTTAATGGGGCCAGAGGATTTTGCAGTGTTCGGTATGACAGAAACTCCGTCCCGCTGTCATCCCGCTGTCATCCGGTACCGTTGTCATCAGGAGTGGCTGTAGCCTTCAGCCGTGCTGAAGGATGACAAAAACTCCGTCCCCCTGTCATCTACGGGGCCATGTCCTCTATGACAATCCGGGCATTCTCTACAGGGACGCGGTAGTAATAGATATCCTCATGGAAAAAGCCGCTCCCCGGCAGGGTTCGAAGATCCATGGCGGAAAAATCCAAGTCGTTAAAGGCGCCCCAGTGATCCATAATCAAGCCGGGACCGATGTCCGTTCGAATATAGGGGGCGATCTGCTCCATGAAGGTAAGGGCTTCCTCCATGGAAAGCTCTGAGCGGATGGTGCGAAGCATTTCAAAGAGCACCTGCTGCTGCCGTTGGATCCGGCCCAGATCGCCGCCGCTTCCTTCTTTCAGTTGTCGAGCTCGGGTGTATTCCAAGGCGGCTTCTCCGTCCAGGTGGGTGGTTCCTTCTTCAAATAGTACCTTTCCGTCTTTTTGGACTAAGCGTTCTGGAATATCCATGGTAACCCCGCCCAGGGCATCCACGCTGTGTTCGAATCCTGCCATATCCACGCGGATATAATGGTCTATGGAAATGTTTAAGAAGTTTTCCACCGTATCCATGGCGAGGGAAGTGCCGCCGTAGGCCGTGGCATGACCAGCCTTGCTGTATCCCTGGCTTGGAATATGAACATAGGTATCCCGGGGGATCGAGAGAATTGCCGCTTCTTCGGTTTCCGTATTCAGACGGGCCACCATGATGGCGTCCGAACGGCCGGGTTCATCGATGGCCTCGTCCAGACCCAGCAGCAGGATGTTTAGATGCTTCGGGTTTTTACGGGAGCCGGAGGAGTGATAAAGGGGACGGTCAATCTCTTGAAAATCCCATATGTTTTCTCCGGTAATGGAAATCAGGTCCAGGTCTTCGTGGACCCGGTCTCCTCCGGGGAAGTCGTCGGTTGGTTTATGTTCTTCAGATTCTTGATCCCCCGCTGTATCGGTTTCATCTATATCTTCCTCGTTGTAATCCCCCTCGTCCATGTCTTGATCCTCCGGCAGGGGGTCCTCAATGTAGTCCTCCCTGAAATCCTCGTCCTTTGGGTCTTCACCCTCCCCTATTTCCTCTTCCTCTAAAGGATCGTGGACGTTTTGGTACACTCGATACATACGAACCCCGGTGGTGATTCCGTAAACCGCCAAAGGAATTAGAAGAGCCAACACAAAAACCAGTAGGATTTTTTTCCTTTTATCAATGGTTTTAAGTTTATTTAGCAAACGCATATTTACAACTCCTTAAGGGATCACTTTTATAAAGCTCCTAATCGTTTTATACCCAAAAGAAGGAAGAAATAAAAAAAAGCTCTCCCCTTCCGGAAATTTCAGGAAGGAAAGAGCTCTAAGCCTATATTGAGTTTAAGGGTTCGTATCTCAAAATGGGCTATAAATCCCAACCACAGGAGGAACCATACGGGAAGGCTGAAAAGGGTGACAAAAACTCCATCCCGGTGTCATGTTCCGTCCCCCTGTCGCACTATTGGGTTAAGCTTTTCATGGTTTCCCGGGCATCCTCGATGGGAACCCGGTAATAATAAACCCCTTGGTGCATTATGCTGTCACCGCTGAGGGTTTCTATCTCAATTGCGTTTAAGTTCAATCGATTAAAAGCGTTCCAGTGGTTTGCTACCAGCCCGGGACCGATGTCCATACGCATATAAGGGCTGACATCCTCCATAAGGTTTAGGGTTTGATTCAAGGATAGATCCTCTCGGATGATTCGGAGCAATTCCATGACCACTTGTTGCTGGCGTTTGATTCGGCCGAAGTCGCTGCCCTCTCCTTCGATCAGTTTTCTGGCCGATACATAATGAAAGACGTCACGGCCGGTCATATGCTGGGGGCCGGGATCGAAAAGATGCTTACCGTCGTGTTGAACCATGCGGTAAGGCACATCGATTTGAATGCCTCCTATGGAATCGATGCTGGCTCGCAGGCCTACCATATCAAGGCGGATATAATGGTCAATGTGGATGTCCAGGTAGCGCTCCGTGGTTTCCTTTAGAAGTCGGGTACCGCCGAAGGCGGAAGAATGATTAATTTTATCATAGCCTCGGTCAGGAATTCGCACGAAGGTATCTCTGGGGATGGATAATATGGCCGCTTCTTCGGTTTTTGTATTAAAGTGAATGACCATGATGGTATCGGATAAGGTACTGCTTCGATGATGGTTGTCATCCACTCCCATTAATAGGAAGTTTAAATGATCGGGGTTGGGCTCTGATCGCTCTGCTTCATAAAAAGGATCATCGACAAACTTCATGGCCTCTACCTCATCCTCGGGCATAGATTCAGCGTCAACGTCTTCTTCATAATCATCATCAGAGTCTTCATCAACTTTGGTTTCTTCCGGCTCATAGGCTTCGAACTCTTCATCGTCCAAGGATTGGTGAACCGTATTATAAAGGTTATAGATCCGAGCACCGTAAACCAAAATCGGTATGGCAACAATCAGTCCTACAATGACAAGAATTCGTCGGATCATTTTTTTTCTTCTGGATATAGACTTTCTTTTTTTTCGTGGCAAAAGGGTTCCTCCTTGTAAAGGTGTTTGGTAAATGATAATTATTATTTGACAATCAGGGGTGGTAAGTTGAACTGCCGCTTCTATAGGCGGTACAAATGGATAAATTCGGTTCATTTTATCATACCATTATTTATCCATAAAAACAATTTTCCCGGAGGAAAAAAGGAATCGAATTGACATTTTCTAAGCAATTCAGTATCATTGTTGTAATATCAATTGCAACGTCTGTAGGAGGCTTTGTTTATGAAAAATGCCGGGATTTTTTTCATCGTTATCATAATATTCATTATTCTTGTCCCCATGAACTTTGATGCTACCGCAGAGCGGGACTACTCCGAGATTCGAGTAAAGATATCCACCGGGGGTTCAACCCTGCGTATCACCACAAAGGGAGATTATTACATATCGGAAAAACCGGAAATCTTTATCGAACCGGGGAACTATACCATAAAAAAAACGTCAAACAACAAAGTACATATAAAGGGAAATCAAGTTGATGAAAAGATTTCCAATAGCCTGACCTTAATACCAAGGGATGAAAAATACACCCTGCATCTTAAGGGGACCGACCACGGAGATATTGACTATTTAGGTCAGATGCAGTTCACAAGCAACCAAGGCAGCCTCCAGGTAATCAATCAGGTAGCCTTTGAAAAATACCTGTACGGAGTGGTGGCCTACGAAATGAGTAACAGCTTCCCGTTAGAAGCTTTGAAAGCCCAAGCGGTAACCGCTCGGGGATACGCTGCAAAACGAATGGACGGCAGAGGGGATTATGACTTGGTGGACACCACAGTGCATCAGGTATACAAAGGGTATAACCCCAGGTACGAACGTGCGATCCGAGCCGTGGAAGAAACCCGGGGCCAGGTTCTTCAGTACCAGGGGAAGGTGATCGACACCTTTTACGCCGCCTCCAACGGAGGACAGACGGAATTTCCGGGAAGTACTTGGGGAGGAGGAGCCGAAAAAAATAGAGAATTCCCCTATCTAGTCCAAAAAGAGGATCCCTATGATCTTCGAAACCCCGCAAGTCTTACGGAAACTTTTTATGTCCCGAAGAAGATTACCGAGGATTACGGAATTTTTGATAATCAGGAAATCGTTCGAATCGACACCGGGGAAGGACATTCCTTGAATGTCCGGAGGGGACCGGGAACAACGTACAGCAGCATGGGTCAGGTAAGTCGTGATACGACGCTTCCCTATATCAGCACAGAGGGCAGTTGGTATAAGATTTGGTATCAATCGGGAGAGGAAAGAAAAGAGGGCTATGTGCACCGGGATTATGCCCTAAAAGAGACCACGGAGGAAGAGAAGCGATATCAGTATTTCAGTCCTGTGCTTCAGGAGATGCAGAGGAGAGCCTTTGAGAAGTTAAGAGAGCAAGGCATGGATATAGAAAACAAACACGACCTTAAGTTAGTGGAGATAACGTCCTTGAAAAACGGAAAAGAGCGTTACCCGGGAACCGGCAGTCGAAGCTATGTAACCGCCGAGGGGAAGGTTTTGCTACAGTATGATACCCCAAACACAAATGGCTCCGGGAAAGGAGATCTCTCGGAGAAAAAAGAAGTGGAAATCGATCTGGTTTTGATGAGGCAATCGCCGAGGGGCACCTATCTTCTGGGACATCCCTATTTCAACGGAAATCTTCGAATGCGCAGTGTGGAAGATGCCGAGGATGGCTACAACTTTGTGAACCGTCGTTTCGGTCATGGGGTGGGCATGAGCCAGCGGGGGGCTCAACAAATGGCTGAGGAAGGGAAAGGGCATAAAGAGATCCTCGCCTTTTACTTTGACGGAGCCAAGATCCTTACCCTGGATACAACCGGTCCAACCTTACCGGAGCCGCCGGAGGATGAAAACGATGAAGACAATCCCCCGGGGAAAAATTTTAAAATCATCAGTGACCGCTATAAGATAGAAGAAAAAACCATTACCAAAATCCCTCCGAAAACCTCGGTCGAAAACTTTTTTAACGAAGTTACCATAAAGGAAGGCTCCCTAAAGCTTTTCAATGCCAAGGGTGAGGAGAAAACTTCCGGTAGCATGGCCACCGGTGATGGAGTAAAGGTTCTTAACGATGACGGGGAAGAAGTATTAACAGATTACCGAGTGATTATACTGGGGGATATTAACGGCGACGGAGATATTACCATTATTGATTTATTGAGACTACAAAGATACTTGCTAGGCCTGACCGATCTGGAAGGGTCACCCCTTAAAGCCTCGGATGTAACCCGAAGCGGTGATGTGGGGATTCTGGATCTGTTAAGGCTACAAAGACATTTACTTGGGATGATCAATCTAACGCAGTAAAGGGTGCTGATATGTATACAAGAGATATGAAGAGGCAAGATTTAAAAAGGGACAATGGAGTAAGGACAATAGACGGCAATGAAAGGCAGAAGATAAGAACGAAAAACAGGGTTCTCTCGGTGATGTTTCTCATGATCATTGGCTTTTTTTTAAGTCCCGGCCCGGTTTTTGCAGAGGATGTGGGTCTTCAAATTGAAGCAGGACCCAATGGGGTTGTCGCCGGTGAAGTCATCACGATCTACGTAGGCTTTGAGAGTGATCAAAGCATCGGTACCATTCATGCGGATATCATCTACGATGATGAACGCCTAGAATACCAATCGGGAGGGGGGAACGTCGCTCAATTTGGACAGGGCAAGGGAGTGATCTCCGACAGTGTAAACAGCCCCTCGGATAGTCGAGGGTATGAGTTTGTCTTTTTAGTAAAAGATAGTGGACCGGCGGAGTTCGTAGTAGAATTCTCGGAAGTTATTTCTTATGAACAGGGCAACTATTTAGGAGGTCCTACGGAGAGCCTGGTACTGTCCTTTGATGAAGCATCGGAAACCGATGAAAATCAAGAGGAAAAGTCCGAAGAGGAAAAGGGTGAACAGGGTGTGGACGATGAAAAAGCCCTAAATACCCTTCAGTCATTTCAGCTTTTTTCCATCTATCAACAAATTTCCAAGGCTGAAATGAGCATACTACATATAGGTGAAATCCCACTATCGGTATACCGCACCGAGGATCTGCCGGAAGACGTCTATCTGGTCACTGCAAGGGCCCAGGAAGGGAAGCCGAAGATTTACTTTTATGATCAACGGGAAGGCACTTTGCAAAGAGCCGCAGAAGAAGAGATCATCGTTGAGAAGGAAGTTGAAGTCCAGGGTCAAGGAGAAAGCCGAAGGGAATTCTTGCTCTGGCCGATTACCTTACTGATTGTCCTGGCAACGATTTTAATTTTAGCCATTGTACTCCTGGAGCAACTCCTTGGGGAAGCAAAATCGAATAAACAACGGAGGAATCATCATGAAACCAAAGAAAAATAAACTTTTGCTAACGATTCTTACGATAATGGTCATTTTTAATCTGCATCCAATCCATAGTTTTGCTCAAGCCGGTGCAACCATTAGTCTTAGTTCTACAACCATTGAAGAAGGTGACTCCGTCACCGTTACCGTGAACTTCAATGCATCGGATATCGGAGCCGTAAGTGGGAATGTGAGCTACAACGCCGATGTACTGGAGTTTGTTAGTGGAGATGGGGGTAATGCAGGGGGCGGAAGCGGCACCATCGCAATCTTTGCAACTTCATCGGAAACCTCCCGGCTTCAGGCGACCTTTACCTTTCGAGGAAAGAAAGAGGGAACCGCAAACTTTGCAATAAGTAGCAGTCAGGTCTACGATATGGAAGAAGAGTTGTTAGGAAGTCCAACGGCCTCTACTTCCATAACCGTAAGCAATCCGGAGCCAGAGCCGGAGCCAGAGCCGGAACCAGAGCCAGAACCAGAGCCAGAACCAGAACCAGAGCCAGAACCAGAACCGGAACCGGAACCAGAACCGGAACCAGAGCCAGAACCGGAGCCAGAACCGGAACCAGAACCGGAAGAAGATACAAATGAAACGGAGGACGATGAACACAGCGACGGTACAGATCAAGAGGAAGAAGAGTCCGCTGAAGCTGAAGACGATGAAGACGACCGGGTAAGAGAAGCCCTCATAGAAATCGGTGGCGAACAGTGGCAACTTCAAGAAGCTCTTGAAGAGAGCTGGCTGCCGGAAGGCTTTGAAATCATGGAAATAGAATTTGAGGGTCAGCCCGTAGAGGCCGCTCACAGTGAGGCAAAAAATCTGACCCTGCTTTATTTAACCGATGAAAATGAGGAACACGGAAGGTTTTTCATCTATGATAACCAAAACCGGGAGCTGTATCCGTATATTATTATTAGTGCCGGTGGAAATTATACCCTTTTGTCCTTCAACGATGACGAGGAAGGGGACATGAAGGAGGATTTACCCGAAGGCTACCAAGAGGCGGAGCTGACCATAGAAGATATGACAGTGGATGCTTGGCAACTGGAAGGTGGACAAAAACCGGAGTTCTATCTTGTATACGCCAAATATGAAAATGAAGAACCGGGTTTTTACTTGTATGATGGGGAGGAAAACACCCTGCAGCGCTACTTTGATCGGTCGGTGGAAGTGGAAGTTGTCCAAGAGGTGGAGGTTCAAGGGGTAATCGAAGAAAAAAGCTTTTTTGGTAGGCTACAAGAGGATCCCACCCTTATGGGAATCTTTATCCTACTGGTCCTAACGAACATCGGCCTGGCCATGGGTCTTGGCAAAACCCTTTACGAAAGAAAAAAACTTTTCTAAAATGCAAAACTCCAGTATAATATATAAGATGGCCGGTGGTATGGCTAAAATAATAAACTGGTGAATACTACCGTTCATAAACCTTAACTTGGAAACGTTGATAGGAAAATCTATGATTAACTGTGAGGTAAAAGTAATGAATAAACAAATGAGAAAATGGTTTATGTTGTTAATGATCCTAACGATGATCCTTTCTTTCGGCATCGCCGACATTTATGGGGAGGAAGACAGCCGTGCCCTTCAACAGGAAACGGAGGAAGCTGCTGAAGAAGAATCGGAAGAAGAAACCGAGGAGGAGACAGAACCCGAGGAGGACCCCGAGGAAGAACCTTCGGAAGAGGAGGCCCGGGGCAACATTCGGATTCGCTATATTGACAGCGAGGGCAACCCAGTGGGGGATTCTGTCCTTCATCAGGACCTGCCCCTGGGAGAACACAGCTATTCCGCGAAAACCATCTCCGGATATGATTTAGTAAGTCCCCGAAGCAAGTCCGTAACCCTGACCAGGGACGGAGAGCTTTTGGTATTGGACTTTGAGTATGTGGAGGCTCCGGAAGAGAGGGAAGAGGAACCGGAAGAAGCTCCGGCAGAGGAAGAACCCGCTGAGGAAGCTCCGGCCCCCACACCGCCTTCCCAGGCGCCGGCAGTGAAGGGGACGGTTGTGGTGCAGTACCTGGATGCGGCCGGGGAAGAAATTCGGCAAGAGGATATTTTTGATGAGCTACCCGCAGGGGTCCATCATTTTCAAGCCATTGAAATTGAAGGCTATGAACTGTCCGACGAAGCGTCCAAGGCCATGGAAATCACAGAAAACGGTCAGCGTGAGACCATCAGCTTTACCTACACGCAAACCGACGAGCTTATAGACGATGAAGAGGAAGAAGAAGAGGAGGAAGACCGCCGCAGAGGCTTTTTTGCCTGGTTGTGGAGAAATCCGATTTTCGGCATGGTTTTTCTGCTGTTAATTCTGATGATTATCGCCTTGATCTTTTTATTGCGCTCCCTTTACAAAACCCGGAAAAAACGGCGGATGGATCGTGGACCAAGGGACGCCGGAGAAGAAAAGGCCCCGAAAGGAAGGGGTGAAATGGGAGCTGGAGGCCTTGGTGAACAAGGGCGCCCCGGGGCAAAGGAAGGGGCGAAGGAAGAGGAATCACCCTATGAAATTGTTCCGGGCCAGGATCCTTCTTCAAAGGCAACGGAAAAGAAACCGAGCCTAAGTCAAAAAAAGCGGCGAAGACGGGCGGTACTGATCATCATCGGTGTGCTGGTGGCGGTGTTATTACTGGGTTACGTTGGCGCTCTTTATCTACTGGACCGGATCGAACGGGAAGAAATTGCCCGGGACGATGAGTCCCTGGGGATTGAAGAGGAAGGGAGCCGTGGGGTGACCAACATCGCCGTATTCGGTATTGACTCCGCCGAAGGGATGCGGGGGCGGAGTGACGCGATCATGATTGTAACTTTGGATGAGAACAACGATAAGATTAAAATCACCTCCATTATGCGGGACTCCTATGTGGAGATCCCCGGACGGGGCATGGACAAGGTAAACCACGCCTATGCCTTTGGAGGGCCGGAGCTGGCCATCAAAACCCTGAACCAAAACTTTAGACTGGATATCCGGGATTTCGTTTCCGTGAATTTCAATTCCATGCCGGCGATCATTGATGCCATGGGTGGTATTGAGCAGGAAATTACCGACCGGGAAGCAACCCAAATTAAAGGACTGGAAAGGGGAGGCACCTATACCTTAACCGGAAGGCAGGCTCTGGATTTTTCCAGAATCCGAAAGATCGACTCGGACTTTGAGCGAACCAGAAGGCAGCGGGACGTTATGGAGGCCACCATTCAAAAGGGCCTCAACGCCCCGGTGACCTCTTATCCCGGGATGATGAACGACATCTTTCCTCATATGACCACAAATATGTCTTCGAACTATATGCTGAATATGGCAAGAAAAGCCGTGACACAAAACATTCGTACCATCGAACAGGTGCAGTTTCCCACTTCGGATCTTGCCCAGGGGCAGATGATCAACGGGGTGTACTACTACGTGTTTGACCGGGCGGAAGCAGCCAATCGACTGCGAGCTTACCTCTATGAGGATCAGCCCATGGAACAAAGTACCGACTAAAGCCGGGCTCCCTTTTGGGAGCTTAGCTTGATTAGAGGAGAAAACCCTTAATAATCTTGAAATCAACGGAAAAAAAAGGTATGATTATAGGGATATGGTTTCATGGAGCAAATGTATCACAATGCCAGAAAAACAGAAAAGGTGAAGTTATGAGAACAGTCAGATTAAGCATCAAACGACTACTGGATATTGTCCTGTCTTTACTGGGGTTGATTGTGTTAAGTCCCGTGTTTTTGATCACCGCAGGGATGATTCGAAAAAAGATGGGAAGCCCGGTTTTTTTCGTCCAGGAGCGACCGGGGAAGGATGGAGAAATATTTAAAATGATTAAGTTTCGTACCATGTTAAATACCCGGGATGCCCAGGGCAATCTCCTGCCCAACGAACAGCGCCACACCAGGTTCGGAAAAATGATGCGAAGCACCAGTCTCGACGAGCTTCCGGAACTGATCAACGTTTTGAAGGGAGAGATGAGCCTGGTGGGACCAAGACCCCTGTTGGTGGAGTATCTCCCCCGGTACAATAAGCATCAGGCCCGGCGCCATGAAGTGCGGCCGGGAATCACCGGTTGGGCTCAGATCAACGGACGAAACACCATCTCCTGGGAGGAAAAGTTTGATTACGACGTGTGGTATGTGGACAATCTGCGGATCACCTTGGATATAAAAATACTTTTTCTTACGGTGTTTAAGGTTTTTAAACGCCAAGACGTAAACAAAAGTCAGCAGGTTACCATGGAGAAGTTTCAAGGGACGGATTTGGACCGGGAAAAACAATGAAGAAGAAAGAGGCAAATAGAAGGAGAAAAGAAGATGGATAAAAAGGAAATTTATATCATCGGCGCCGGTACCTACGGAGAAGCCATGCACGAGTTGGCAGAAACCCTGGGGTATACCGTAAAAGGTTTTTATGACGAGGCCGATGAAAAACAAGGTGCATACATTATGGGGGCCCCGGTGCTGGGAAAGGTTTCGGCGTTGAGCCAAGACTTTTTCCCCGGGAAGCGGTTTATCGTAGCCATTGGAAACAATAAAATCCGCCGAAAGATCATGGAAGAAATTGACCATAACGGGGGAGACACTCCCAATATGATCCATCCCGCCGCCACCATCAATAAGAGCGCAACCCTTGGAAAAGGGATCTATATTCAAGCAAATGTATATGTATGGACAAAAGTTACCATCGGCGACTACTGTATCATCAGTCCCAATGTAGTAATCGCCCATCACACCAAAGTAGGAAAAGCCTGCTTAATTTCCACCCTTTCCGGGGTGGGGGCCTCCATCGATATCAAAGAGGAAGTCTTTGTGGGCATGGGTGCCACCTTGGTTACGGGACTTTCCCGTATTGGAAAAGGGGCCACCATCGGTGCCGGCGCCGTGGTGTTAAAAGACGTGGAGGAAGACTCCATCTACGCCGGGGTGCCTGCAAAGCTTATAAAGAAAAAGTCATAGGAAAGAACCGAAGACTGAACATCGAAGGAACTGACAATAAAACGGCAATTTGTTTCAACCAAAAAAGGAGGAGCACTATGAACAATAAGATGATTCCCCTGTCTGTACCGAACTTGTCCCTGGACATTCTGGAAAATGTAAAGGAGACCATTGAAACCGGATGGGTGTCCACCGGGGGTCGATTTATTGAGGAATTTCAGGAAAAAATCGCCGAGTATCTAAAAACCCCTCAGGCTGTGGCCCTGCAAAGCGGAACCGCGGGATTGCACCTGGCATTGAAAGTACTGGGGGTGCAAAGTGGTGAGGAAGTGATTGTGCCCACCCTAACCTTTGTGGCTGCGGTAAATCCGGTAAAATACCTGGGGGCAGAGCCGGTGTTTATGGACTGTGATCCGAACCTAAACATGGACATGGATAAACTGGAAGTATTTTTGGAGAAGGAATGCAGCTTTACAGACGGCGTGCTTCGAAATAAAAAAACGGATCGGATGATTCGGGCCTTAATTGTGGTCCATGTATTCGGAAACCCGGGAAATATGGAGAAGTTGATGGAACTTAGTGAAAAATATAACTTAAAAATCATCGAGGATGCCACGGAGGCCCTGGGGTCCTATTATACCCAAGGGAAATATCAAAACCGGCACTGCGGAACCATCGGTGATATCGGAGTGTTCTCCTTTAATGCCAATAAAATCATCACCACCGGCGGCGGTGGCATGGTGGTTGCCAAAAAAAAGGAGCATTTGGAAAAAATTCAGTATTTAGGGGTTCAGGCAAAGAACGATTCCCTGTACTTTATCCACGATGAGGTAGGCTATAACTACCGAATGACCAATATCCAAGCCGCCTTCGGATCCGACCAGATGGATCGACTGGAGAGCTTTATTGAAACAAAGCAAAAGAATTATCAGCGATATAAAAAAGGCATCGAAAAAATCCCCGGCCTCCGTCTCCTGCCCTTTCGAGAGGATACCCGGGCCAATCACTGGTTTTACTCGATTATCGTGGATGAGCAGGCTTACGGCATCAATCGGGATCAGCTGCTGAAATACTTAAATGATGAAAGCATTCAAACCCGGCCCCTATGGAGCCTGATCCACAAACAAAAGCCCTACCAAAATAATCAAGCCTATGATGTAAAACAGGCGCCCTTTTATGAAAAACATCTGATTAATATTCCCTGCAGTTCCAACCTCACCGAAGAGCAAGTGGACCGGGTGCTGGAGTATTTAAGAAAGGCGAGGCCCTAATGATGAAAATGTTATACCTGCATCAGTATTTTAAGACCAATCAAAGCTCGGGAGGGACAAGGTCCTATGAGTTCGCCAAATTTTTGGGCGACCGGGGAGTCAAGGTTCATGTGATTACGGGGATTCCCTCGGAGCCCTTAGACCATGAGAAGATAAAGGTCTCCTCCACGGGGACCGCCTACAACAATAAAATGTCCAAATCCCGAAGAATATTATCTTTTCTGGATTACAACCGCAAAGCTTTTTTCAAAGGATGGAAGGACAAGGAGGCTAAAGTGATTTTTGCCACCTCCACCCCTTTAACCATAGGCCTTCCCGCCGTGCTATTAGGGAAGCTTAGAAAAAGGAAACTGATCTTTGAAGTACGGGATGTATGGCCGGATGTGCCCATTGCCCTGGGCTACATAAACAACAGGGTGGTAATCAAACTGCTACAGGTCTTTGAAAAGTGGATCTATAAAAACGCTGCTCATATCATTGTGCTTTCCGATGGAATGCATGATAACCTTCTGAAAAAAGGGGTGCCCGAAGAGAAACTGACCACCATTGAGAATATGGCCAATCTATATTTATACGATGAAGAAAAGGAAAACAATACTCTGGCTGAAAACAATGCCCAGGGAAAGGAAAAACCCTTTACCTGTATTCACCCCGGCACCATGGGCCATGTAAACGGGCTGGACTTTATACTGGATGCCGCAAAGCTGACCCTGGCTATGGACCCGGGGATTCATTATCTCTTAATCGGTGACGGAAAACAAAAAGAACACCTGCAACAACGGGTAAAAGAAGAAGGCCTGTCCAATGTGATCATCGAAGATGCCAAACCCAAGGCGGAAGTGGTGAAAAATATCCTCAGTGCGGATTTGGGTCTGATGTGTGTGGACAATCAATATAAAATCCTGGAGGACAACAGCGCCAACAAGTTTTTCGATTTCCTCGCCGCCGGTCTGCCCGTGCTGATTAATTACGGTGGATGGCAAAAAAGGGCTCTGGAGCAGCATGAATGTGGGAAGGCGGCCACAACCCCTGAGGCCCTGGCCGAGGAAGTGACATCCTTAAAAAAGGATCGGGAAAGGCTACAAAAAATGGGGAGAAACGCAAGGAAATTGGCCGAAGAAAAATACTCGGATAAAATAGCCAAGGAAAAGCTGATAGCAATCGTCAACAAGGTATATAAAGCGTAAAAACAACTTCAAAACAGGAAAAAACCTGGCATAAATTGAAT
Organism: Isachenkonia alkalipeptolytica; assembly: GCF_009910325.1. Taxonomy (NCBI): domain Bacteria; kingdom Bacillati; phylum Bacillota; class Clostridia; order Eubacteriales; family Clostridiaceae; genus Isachenkonia; species Isachenkonia alkalipeptolytica. The sequence goes on along the minus strand of NZ_SUMG01000013.1, from coordinate 51,192 downwards.
ACCAAATGAATAGGGGGATCAGTCAATGAACATGTATCAGGATATTGTAAACAGGAAAGAAAAAATTTCGGTCATCGGACTGGGCTATGTGGGTCTGCCGCTAGTCGTGGAATTTGCGAAAAAGTTTGATGTGGTAGGGTACGATACCAATAAGGAAAAGCTTGCCCAGTACCATAAGGGGATTGACGTTACCGACGAAGTGGGCGATGAAGCTCTTCAGGCTTCCACGGCGGTACTTACCGACAAAGAAGAGGATATTAAGGAATGCCGCTTCCATGTGGTGGCGGTACCCACACCGATTAATGCGGATAAAACCCCGGATCTGACTCCGGTGATTAAAGCCAGTGAAACCGTGGGAAGAAATCTTACCAAAGGTTCCGTGGTGGTTTATGAATCCACGGTTTATCCCGGCACCACGGAAGAAATTTGCATTCCGATTTTGGAAAAGATTTCGGGACTCACCTTTGGAAAGGACTTTACAGTGGGATACTCCCCCGAGCGAATCAATCCCGGGGATAAGGTCAATACCCTAACGAAAATTGTTAAAGTGGTTTCCGGCTCCGACGAGGCTTCCTTGGATTTGATTGCGAAAGTGTACGAGGCCATCATTGAAGCCGGGGTACACCGCGCCCAGACCATTAAGGTGGCGGAAGCTTCGAAAGTCATTGAAAATTCTCAGCGGGATATTAACATCGCCTTTATGAATGAGCTGGCCATGGTCTTTAATAAAATGAACATCAACACCCAACAGGTATTGGAAGCCGCCGGCACCAAGTGGAACTTCCTTAAGTTTACCCCCGGCCTGGTGGGCGGACACTGCATCGGCGTGGACCCCTACTACTTTACCTACAAGGCAGAGCAGCTGGGATATCATTCCCAGATTATTTTAGCCGGCCGTAAAATCAATGACGGTATGGGGAAGTATGTAGCAGAGAACACCATTAAAAAGCTGATCAAGTCGGGAAAAATCATCCAGGGCTCAAAGGTGGGAATTCTTGGCATCACCTTCAAGGAGAACTGCGGCGATGTTCGAAACACCAAGGTGATTGATATTATCAAAGAGTTGGAGGAATATGACCTGGAGGTTCTTGTCCACGACCCGGTAGCCGACAGAGAAGAGGTGGAGCGGGAATACGGCATCACCCTTTGTTCCAAGGAAGAGATGAAAGGCCTCAGTGCTGTGGTTTTCGCCGTAGCCCATGATGAGTTTAAACAACACTATGACCTAAAAACCATCGGAAATATGTATGGGGATCCTGTGAAGGTAATGATCGACGTGAAGGGGATCATGGATCCCGATGTAATGGAGCAGGAAAACTATCATTACTGGAGTTTGTAGAAAACAGCAAGGAAAAAGTGAACAACCGAATAATCGGCAGCATACCGAAAAATCAAACAATAAACACAAACCACAGGGAAGCGATGCGTCGCTTCCCTGTTTGAAAAAAAAGGATGAGACGGATGAAACTGTTACATATTTGTTCTTACTATATCGGCAACCGGCTATATAAAAATATGGTAAAGGAACTGGCGAAAAAGGGGCTGAAACAGGAAGTGTTTGTTCCGGTTCGGAAAAAGGAGCTCCATGGGGTAAACGCCCTGGATCAAAACCGTTACCCTTCGGTCAATTATTACTTTCCCCACATGATCAAAAAACATCATCGTTATTTCTATTTCCAAAAGATCCGAAAGCAACAAAGGGTGTTGGAGGAACAGGTGTTAAAGAAGGAGTCCGTGGATTTGATCCATGCCCATACCATCTTCAGCGACGGGGGTACGGCCTACCGGATCCACAAGAAGCATGACATTCCCTATGTGGTCAGTGTCCGGGGAACGGATATCAACCGGTTTTATAAAAAGGCCCTTCATTTACGCCCCTTTATGTATAAGATCTTACAAGAGGCCAAGGCCGTGGTGTTCATCTCCCATGCCTATCAAAACTACCTTTTGTCCATGCTTCCTCCAAAGGTTGCCGAAGGTCTTAAGGAAAAAGCCCTGGTGATTCCCAACGGCATTGAAGGCCACTGGTTAGAGGAAGGCCCCCCGGAAGCATCCTTAGAGGAGGAGAACGGGGAAAAAGAGCTTCACCATCCCACCTGGCTTTTCATCGGCGTCTTGAATGAAAACAAAAACGTGGGCAGCATTCTAAAAGCCTTAGCCGCCTTCACACTGCGGGGAGAGAACATGAATCTTAAAATCATCGGTTCCGGTCCCCTGGAAGAGGACTTGAAAAAACAGGTCAAAAGCTTAAACCTGGAAGACCGGGTTACCTTTTACGGCTACGTTACCGACCCGGAAAAAATTCGAAGAATCATGGCCACAAGCGATCTTTTCATAATGGCCTCCCACCGGGAGACCTTTGGGCTGGTCTATGTGGAGGCCCTAAGCCAGGGTCTGCCTATCCTTTACAGCAAAGATCGGGGCTTTGACGGATTTTACCACGAAGGTGAAGTGGGGTACTCCGTAGATCCCGAGGACCCGAAAACCATTGAAGCGGGAGTTGAAAAGATCCTGGATAATTATCACCGCCTGAGGAGAAACGGCAAAGAGCAGGCAAAAGACTTTAACTGGCAGACCATTGCTCAGAAAATGATGGAAATCTATGAATCCTAGGAGGACGCCGCTGTGACAAAGAAACCCTTAAATATTTTCATCCTTGCCCGGGGCTATCCCACCGAGGCCTACCCCATGAACGGCATTTTTGAGTTTGATCAGGCCAAGGCCTTAGCGGACCTGGGCCACCGGGTGACCTACGGGGCCCTGGATCTTCGGTCCCTTCGGAAAAAAAGGTCCTGGGGATTTGAACAAAAACAACACCGGGGAGTCACGGTAATCGCCTTAAATCTTCCCGTGGGAAATATCGGGAAGAACCTGACACAAAAAGTTCGAATCACCGCCCTTGAGAAACTCTATAAAAAAATGGTAACGGAGCGGGGAAAACCCGATGTGGTCCATGCCCAGTTTATCAATGTGGGTCACGCCGCAACCAAGGTTCTGAAAAACCGAGATTTTCCCCTGGTCTATACCGAACATTACTCCGGTCTGAATCAGGAGGTGCTGGATCCTAGGCTTCAAAAACTAGGGGAGGAAACCTACCGGGAGGTGGATCAATTTCTCGCAGTCAGTCAGTACCTGGCAGAAAATCTAAACAGACATTTCGGAATCAGGCCCCGGGTGATTCCCAATATTGTAGATACCGGTCGTTTTCAGTACGATCCCCATAAGAAAAAGACCCCTCCCTCTGAGTTTCACTTCATTTCCGTGGGTAGCCTTCAAAAACATAAGGAGCATCATCTGTTGATCGAAGCTTTCTTTGAAGCCTTTTCTAGGGAGAAGGGCGGCGAGGAGCATCCATTAGCCCCTAAGGGAGTAAAACTGTATATTTACGGCGGCGGCCCGGAACGGGAGGCCCTGCAAACCCTGATAACGGAAAAAAACCTTGAAACCCAAGTGTTTTTAATGGGCCAGCAGCCCCGGGAGACCATAGCAGAGAAAATGCAGCAGTCCCAGGCCTTTGTCCTGGCCTCGAAACTGGAGACCTTTGGCGTGGCCTTTATAGAGGCAATGGCCGCAGGACTGCCGGTGATTTCCCTGGCAAAAGGGGGTCCCCAGGGCTTTATAACAGAAAAAAATGGTATTTTGGTCCCGGGGGGAGACCGGGAGGATCTGAAACAGGCTATGATCCGGATGGTTCAACGCATTGATCAGTATGATCCAAGCACCCTTTCTCAGGAAATGAAGGAAATTTTTTCACCGAAAAAAATTGCCGAAGCCCTGGTAGATGTGTATAATGAGGGTATAAAAAACTGACAGCCCGGAGAAGACAAAGAGGATAAGCCAAAGAAACCGAGACTAGGAGGAATAATATCCATGAAAAACTACAGAAAATCGGATTATGTCCGAAAGGGAGATGCTATCAAGGCGGCGATTTGCACCACCTGCTTTGTGGCCCTTCTAACGTCCTACAGCTTTGCCGACGAGTTAAAGCCTAAAGAGGATGAAGCCTCACCGAAGATGACCACAGAGGAATCCGCTACATATGAAGCGTCGGAAAGCAAGGAAGAAAAGGAACAAGAGGAAAAAGAGCAGAAGGAAGAAAAGGAAGATCAGGAGGAAAAGGATGTAGAGGAGAAGGAAGAAGAGGAAGAGAAGGACAGTGAAGCCCTGGCGGTACAGGTGGAGAGTATCCATAAGGAAGCGGAAGACAAATCCGCCGATGAACTTTATGCCTTCGCACAAGAGCAGGTAAATGCTACTTCCCTGTACAATGCATACTTAACCGGTCATCTGAACTATCCCGAGGATGAACGATTCCAGCAGGGGCTAAAAGAAAGCACGGAAAATCTTCTCCGTTGGTCTCAAAACCAACACAACAACGGGAACCTGAACACTGCCATAAGGCGCTACCAATTAATACTGGAAAATAAAGAGGTCCACCGCACCGAAATTGTACAGTCCGTAGAGGAAAGCCTTAAAAAAGCAGAAGCGGGTACGGTTATTGAGCGGGTAGCGGATCAAATTACAAAGAACGATGATACCGGCTCCGCCACCACTTTATTTACCAACTATCTGGACAAGTATGAACTGTATCAATGGAATGAAGACTATCGAGACCGCACCCTTTCCGTAACCCAAAACCTGATGGGGTGGAGTGAGCGAAACCACAACCGGGGTAATTTCAGTGTCGCGGCCGAGCGCTACGAAACCATTATTAACCGGGGAGAAGGCATTTCTTTACTCGAGGACTCTGTAAAGAAGGCACAGGAACTTTTGGCCCTTGCCGAGGACCAGAGTTTTTCCACCTCCGATGAACAGTTTGAATACGCCGATGAACAAACCTCGGTTACCTCCCGGTTTACGGCCTTTAGTGAAGGGTTGGACGCCTTTCCCGGGGAAGAGCGAATGGAAAAGGGGTACCTGGAAAGTGCCGAGATGCTTTTAAACTGGGCCCAAAATCAACACAACAATGAAAACTTCTCCACGGCGATACAGCGTTATGATCTATTACTGGAAGAACAGGACCGGTTGCCCGAATCCTTGGTGGATGCGGTTAAAGCCAGTAGAGAGAAAGCACAAAGCGGGGTAGCTATAGAACGGGTGGCAAGAAAAATACAGGCCAATGAAGACACCGGCTCCGCCACCACCCTGTTTCGAAATTTTGTAGGAAGCTTTGAGATCTATCAGTGGAATGCAGAGTACGTAAAGGGAACCAAGAAGGCCACCGACAACCTTTTTGGATGGACCCAGCGAAACCATGACCGGGGCAATTTTGATGTGGCCGCCACAAGCTATGGCCGGATCATTGATGAGGCCGGAGACATCGAGGTGCTACGAGATACGGTACAGGAGGCTGAGGACCTGCTACCCTTTGCCGAAAACAACAGCTTCCCCACGGCGGATAGACAGTTCCAGTATGCTGACGGACAAACCAATGTATCCTCTAGGTTCCAGGCCTTTGTGGACAGCTATAATGCATATCCCGCCGACAGCCGATTCCAGGAGGGACTGGAAGAGAGCGCCAGAAGCTTGATTAACTGGTCTCAAAATCAACACAACAACGAAAACTTCTCCACCGCCATTAACCGATACAACCGTTTAATCGACGCCGAGGAGATCATCGATGAAAAGATCATCAATGCGGCCAAGGCATCGAAGGAACGGGCGGAAAGGGGTCAAGGGATTGAACGGGTAAGAGACCGCATGGCCACAATCGAAGAAAACGGTGGGGCCACCTCCATGTTTACCGGCTATACCGAGGACTTTTTCATCTATCAGTGGCATGAAGAGTATGTATCCAATATGGTAGACGCTGCGGAAAATCTTCTGGGCTGGAGCGAGCGACAGCATAACCGGAAAAATTTCTCCACCGCCATTGCCCGGTATGAAACCATTATCAACCGAGCAGCGGATATTCCGCCCCTTGCCTATATGGTAAACCAGGTCACCTTTTACAGTCAGTTGGCGGAAAAGGAAATTATTATCGAGGACAACATGTTCGTAATGTTTACCAACTACAATAAAACCTTTGAGGAAGCCCTGGCGAATCAAATGGCGAAAAATCCACAAACCGATTTATACGGCGGAGGATGGCAACGGGCGAAGGAATCGGATGTGGCAAGACATCTGGACCCCACCCGGTACTATAATGAAAGCTTATTGAGTAACAACAACCAAGGAGAGATTATAAAGGTTACCACGGCCTCTTTAAATATGCGAAGCGGCCCGGGCACCAGTAACGGCGTAATCACCTCTCTCAGTCGAAATGAAGTGTTTGACGTATTGGACCGGTCCAACGGCTGGTATAAAATCGAAAAGGACGGAGAAACCGGTTGGGTATCCGGGGACTTTGTAGCCCTTAAGGATAACTACCAGGCCATATCCTCCATCGGCGTACGGGTGGATGTTAGCTCCTTAAGAGTACGAAAAGGACCGGGCACCTCCTACGAGCACTTAACCAGTGTCAGCCGGGGAGAGACCTTCCATATTATCGAGCAGTCCAACGGTTGGTACAAAATCAGCACCAACGGTACCGAAGGATGGATTTCCGGGGATCATGTGGAAATGGTACAGCAGGTACCAAGAAGCATGTATCAGTTCTATATTCTTTCCGGAAGCTCTGGGGTCACTGAAAGCACCCTGCGGGACGAGCTTAAAGGAAAAGGAGTCCTAGAAGGTATGGAGCGGGCCTTCCTGGAAGCGGGAGAAAAGTATAACGTCAATGAGGTGTATTTACTATCCCATGCTTTCTTGGAAACCGGAAACGGAACCTCCCGACTGGCCACCGGCCTGTATGTGGACACCGAAGGAAACTATCTATCCAATCCCGATTCCGTTCCCTCATCGGAGCGAATAAAAGTATACAATATGTTTGGAATTGGAGCCTTTGACAGTTCCGCCCTTCGTTCCGGAGCCGAGCGGGCCTTTCGGGAGGGGTGGTTTACCCCCGAGGACTCCATCATCGGAGGCGCCGACTGGATTTCCAGAAACTATATCAACAACCCCACAAGAAAACAGGACACCCTGTATAAAATGCGTTGGAATCCTGCCAACATCACCACGGGCAGTCCCCAGTACGCAACGGACATCGGTTGGGCCGTCAAGCAGACCAGCACCTTGGATCTGGTCTTTGACATCGCCCTTCGAAACAACATCCCCCTACGGTTTAACATCCCGGTATATAAGTAAAAGTAAGTTGGAACGTTAAAAAAAATCATTGGTTTTTTAAATAATTCCCTTTTAAAAGGAAAAGCCCTGGGTAAATAGAAGGATGCCCGGGCTTTTCTTTTTTCGTTTTTTGTGACCGGGGACTTAAATTAGAGAAAATAAAGAAAAAAAGCAGGAATTCTGAAAAACTACGGCGAATATATACTACTGTAAGAAATATTAAGTGAAACAGGATAAAAAAATTTAAAACAGTAAAGGGGGGAAGAAATCATGGGAAAACATATTTTTTTCCGGGGACGGGGACCTTAATAAAATAAGAAAAAAATGTCGAATAAAAATCGACAAAAAATGGAACCCTTAAGGATTTGTTAAATATTCTTAATTTTAATGAAATCCCCTTAATTTCACGAAAAATTAGGGATTATCCTATTGACAGAAGGCGAAAAATTCTATAGTATATGTATAAGTCATGATTTCTGAAGATCATGAAATAAGCTACGTCGGTTTGCGCATGAGTTTTATGGTCCACTTTAAAACTCAATACATATTGCAGTTTTAAAGGTTTTTAGGGTAGGACGGAAAAGAGATGGCAAATTGACGGGCAAAAAAAATATCAGGAGGAGGAATTACACAGTGAAAAGAAAACTAGCACTACTATTATCAATCATGATGGTATTCGCTGCGGTAATGGGTGGATTTGCTGCACCAGTATTTGCAGACGCTCACGATGCAGATGAATACCGAATCGCCGGCGACACTCGGTACTTAACCGCGTATGAAATCGCTAAGCAAAACGATCCAGACCCAGAAACGGTGATTATCGTACAAGGGGACGGACCTGCCGACGCTCCAAATGTAGTAGATGGACTTACTGCAAGTGGATTAGCAGGAGCGGAGGACGCTCAGATCTTACTGGTACAAGAAGATCGAATCCCTAATGGAACAAACGACGCACTTAAAAGCTTAGACCCTGAAAACATAATCATCGTTGGTGGAGAAGCAGCAGTAAGCGGAAACGTTGAAGCTGAACTTGAAGAAAACTACAACGTAGACCGACGAGTTGAAGGGGAACGACGAGAATCTACTGCAGCAGAAGTTGCAATGGATATGGGAGAAGCAAAAGACAACACAGCAATCATCGTAGATGGATTTGCAGAAGTTGACTCTTTAGTTGCTGGACCCTTAGCCCTTCAAGGACATCCAATCCTTATGGTAAACAATGGACAAAACAGAATTCCACAAGAAACGAAAGACGCGATCGAAGAATTAGGAATTGAAAACCTAATCATCATTGGTGGAGAAGATGTAGTATCTGCAGATCTTGAAACCGAGTTGGATGAAATGGAAGATGTTTCTGTTGCTAATCGACTAGCTGGAGAAAATCGAGTGGAAACTTCCATCGAAGTTGCTGAATTTGCAGCTTTTGACGATTTTGATTCAGTATCGCTAGTTAACGGATGGAGCTATGTAGACGCAGTAGCCGCTTCTACTTTAGGCGAGCCGGTTGTTTATTTAGACTTACGTCAAGATAGAGACTGGTTATCAGATCAAAATGAAGATGCTTTAGCTTTACTACAAACCAAAACTGGTTTCCAAGCTATTGGTGGACCGGTAGCTATTCCAGAGTCAATTGTTGAAGCTGCTATGGCAAACATCATTCAAGACTTAGCAGTATTAGATGTAACTGCACTTACACCCAGAACTCTTGAAATGGAATTCAACAAAGACGTTGAAGACTTAGAAAGAGCGGACGTAGTTGTAAGAAACGAAGCAGGTACGCGAGTATTTGCAAGCGGAGTAGACGCGGAAGACAACGTAGCTGAAGTATCCTTCTTTAATGCATTAGAAGATGAAGAAGAATATTCAATCGTTGTGAACTTAGATGATGAAACTGCAGAGTATACCTTTGAGTATCTTCAAGGTGATGTAGTTGCAATCGAAGTTGACGGAACTGACTTTACTGCAGCAGCAGATCAAGAATTCAAAGTAGACTATGAAGTGTTAACTTCTACCTATGTTGACGTTGCAACAATTGTAGATGTTGATGTGGAAGCGAATATTACAGGTGTTGACGCTGAAGATGGTGAAGTAACTATTCCAGCACAAGATGACGGTAAAGTAGTATTCTTCACACTTTCTTACGAAGACGAAGATGAGAACGAGTTCGAAAGTGAAAGAGTAAGAGTAGTATTCTCAGAAACAGATATCGACGAGTTCGGTACATTTACAATTCTAGATGCTCCTTACACTGATGACGGTAACGAAGATATCGATTGGGAAGACCTAATTGATGAAGAAGAACTAAAGCAAGATATTACTATGGGACAAACCGGATACTACCTAGTACCACAGTTAATTGACCAATATGGTAATGACACATTCACTACTACAAGTGCTTTAGAGTTCTCTTCTGCTGATCCAAGTGTGTTAATCGTTGATGAGGAATCAGGACGATTAACTCCTCGAAGCGAAGGTGAAGTAGATGTAATGGTTGAAGCTGGAGATGTTTCAACTGTATACAGCATGGAAGTATTAGAAGCTGCTGAGTTAACGGAGATTGTGTTCTTAGACTCTGATGACGAAGCTATTTCTGAATTAGATCTTTCAGTGTTAGATACTGATGGAACTTCTGTACCGGTCAAACTGCTTGATCAATATGGAGAAGAATATAGTACAGATCTTGACGATTTAGAAGTTGAAACTGATGACGAAGACGAAGATGTCATTACAGACCTAGTTGTAAATACAACTAAAGGAGCTATTGATTTCAAAGTACAAGGAGATGCAGGAACTGCAGTAATAACTGTTGAGCAAGATGATGTAGAAGCAGAACTTACTGTAAATGTAATTCAACACGGTGCACAAGAAGATTATGAACTTCGAGGTGTAACTGATTTAGATTTAGAAACTGGAGATGATTACACTAATAAATTCACAGCAGAATTATATCCAGTAGATGCTGACGGCTTAAGAACTGGTGATGCAGAAGAAGATGTTGAATGGACCGTTTTAGATGAAGATGGTGATTTAGTTGAAAATAATGAACAAAACACAACTACTACAGGACAGGCATTAAACATTTCTACAACTACTGATGCAGCTATTGAATTAGAAGCAGCTGGTGAATACACAGTTGCTGCAGAGCTAGATGGAGGATTAACCTTTACCGAAAGCTTCGAAGTAACCGACTCTCGACCTGAGTATGAAGTAGAGCAACTTGATGCTACAATTACAACAACTACAGGTACAGCATTATTTGGTGAACTTAAAGACGCTGTAGAAATTACCAAGGGTGACGATGATAAAACTGATGATATTAAATCCTTCACCGTAGTATCTACGAATACTTCTGTAGTAAATGATGAGGATCCTATTGACAGTGGTTTTAATGCAGAAGTAGAAGGACAAGCTACACTTTATATTGACAAGATTACAATGGATGATGAAACAGAAATCGCTGTTGACTTTGTAATTGAAGTAACCATCGAAGATCAAGACTAATCATTCTTAAAGATTCTTATTAAACAATCTTAAAAAGAATAAGCTAGAAAAAGACCCCGAACAAGGGAGACCTTGTTTGGGGATCTTTTTTGGTTCTTTGTCAAGTAGTGTTGGTAAACTATTTTTATGATGATGGATGATAAAACAGAATAAATATAATACTGCAGCATAGGGAGTTAAATAGTCTCCTTATGCTGTTTTTAAATTGGCTAAGTTTTGTGTAATCATGATGCGATTCTTAAGATGGAAAAAACATCGATAACCAAAAGCGATTCGTTTAATGACCTTGATCTTGTTGTTGAGCCCTTCAAGGATTCCATTGGTATAAGAGTATTCCAAAGTGTTTTGCACATAATCAGCGTACTTTTCAAGCGTTTTAATAGACGTTTTCATATAGCTGGAAACCGTTGATTTATACTTCTGGCATATCAATTGTAGCTGATGAAAATCTTGATTTTTCATCGCGATGCGGACCCCGTGGTAAAGTTCGTAGGAGGCTTTAAGTTCAGGGCTAAGATCTAGTAAAGCGTCGACAATGTCCATGGGGCGCATAGGTTTCTTAAAAGAGCGACAGTATCGGAAGGTCTGATCAGTTAATTTAGCGGGATCCATTAACAGCAACTTCCAGTATTTCTTGAACTTGTTGTAATCTTTTTTTGAGGCATTCATAACTTGAACTCGAGTTTGGTTGAAGGATCGATTAAAAAGCTGTACGATATGGAACTTATCGATAACAATTTTTGCCCTGGGAAAAAGCTTTTTAATGAGCGAAATATACGGGCTATACATATCGATAACAATGGTTTCAACGTTGTTTCGAGCCGACTTTTTATACTTTAGGAAGTAATTGATTAGCGCCGGCAAACGTCGATCTTCTAAAATATCTACAATTTTTCCGTTATCTCCATCACAAAAGATAAAAGACATGGCTCCTGCAGCGGATTTAACCGACTTGAATTCATCGAAACACAAATGTTTCGGTAGATGATGATAACTTGGCTTATGGTGTTTATAAAAACTATTAACCAAGCGATTTACCGTAGAGTGCGAGACATTATGTTCTTTGGCAATGTCCTTTTCAGATACTTTGTCTTTCGCTTTAAGTGCAATGGATAACTTGATATTTCTCGAAATATGGCAATGCTTATCGACAACACGGGTCGTAAGGGTAAAAGTTGATTCGCAGTGCTTACAAGAATACCGCTGTTTTTTCAGCCGGAGATAACTAGGTAATCCGGATATATGTACCAGTTTGATCGTAGAGACCTTAAACCCATGTTTAGTGATCTGTTCATCGAATAAGGTTCCACACTGATAACAAGCATGGGGCTGGTAAGTAAGAGTCCCTTGGAAAATCTTGTTTTGAACCCCATCGATAACTTCTTCACTGTAAAAGTCATCGAAAAACTTAATATTAGGGTCTTTTAAATCTAATAAATCTGTTATAAAATCGTATTGATGAGACATGATATCACTCCTTTAAGATATGGTTTGGCGATTATATTTTATCAGGATTTTATCATTGTCTCATCATTTTTTTGTAAAAAAATATGGTATTGGTTTTTTATCCACCAACACCATATATTATAGACCCTCTTTTTTTTGTTAGCCAACAATAAAGCACAATAACTATAATAACATCCGGTTAACAAAGCCTTCAGTATTTCTATGAATATATATCTTTTTATCGATATTTACTTCCAAAGCCTTGCAAAAAAAGGAAAATTCCTTTATGATAAATATGCTGACCATTTATACGGATCAAGTTTAAAATATAATGAAGGAGGATTTTATGGAGCAAGAACAGCAGAATAACAAATACCAGGAAGAAGAGATCAGTTTACGGGAACTGATAGAGACCCTGGTAAGAGAAAAGTACATAGTGATTGCCACAACTCTGGTGGTAGTTATAGCAGCGGCGTTCTATACTTTAGTAGTATTATCAGATTCCTATGAAAGCACATCCACAATCACCGTGAACCTACAAGAGGAGGTCAGTACTCCCTACGGAAGTTATAGGATACCCATGGATACCATGGATGAATACAAACTGGTGCTAAACCATCCCTATACAATGGAGAAAACCCTTCGCGACTATGATGGGGAGTTGACCCGGTCAAGTTTGGATGGAAGAATGAGTACCAGCAATATTCAGGATACGGGGTCTTTTAACCTTACATTCTCCGGTAGCTCTCCTGGGGAAGCCTATGAACTAAACCGTATTCACTTAGCAAATTACTTAACCCAAGTCGAGATGATGTTAAGAAGAATGGCGATTGAACATTTTTATAATGAATATAATACAAAAAGTATGAACCTGGAAAAAGAGTTGGAAACTTTGGTGGAAGACAAAGAGAATTTGGAAGGGTTAATAGAAGGGACTTCCATCGCTCTAAATCTGGAAAATGCATTAATTAGTGAAGCAGAGTACTCTTTAATGGTATCTTCTCTTCAAGATTTGGATATTTCAGAGCTTGAAGGGGATAAAATAATAACCCAGGAACTCAACCCTCCATACTTAAGGTTGCAAGAAGAGCTGACAGAAAAGAAGATGGAAGCTTCTGCAACGGAGGTACAGCTTCATAATGTGCAACAGAGCTTAGATGAACTGGAAGAGGAGGTCGAAGCACTGACTAAGTACCAAGAAACGCTGAATACCGATCATTTTAGAGACAGCGTATCTAATTCTATGCGGAATCTTGTAACCGTGGTAAATCCACCGCAACTTGAAGAGAGCAAAGTTGGACCTAACAACACCCTAAACTTAGCGATTGGAGGGGTGCTGGGTTTAATGCTTGGCGTTTTTATAGCATTTTTTAAGCACTATTGGGAGAGCACAGGAAAGCAGGAAAATAAAGCTTCAAAAAGAAAAGAATAGCCTAGTTATGAAAAAAGCGTAACGCGACAAACTGAGTTGGTCGCGTTACGCTTTTTTATTACGGTATTGGATTTAAAGAGTGTCTTCCTTTTCTAAGGTTTTATTTACTGCAACACCCATCCCTAAAAGAATCCAGAAAATAGGGGCAACAGATACCGCACTGTCGTTGAAAATTCCGGCTAAAAGATAACCGATGGTAGCAATGAAGAGGATCAATCCCGTAGCTTCGATGAAGGATTCCTTTTTACGGTGAAGGTACAGGGCTGTAGATTCCCACAGATAGATACCGAATAAGATGATCATTGCTAGGGCCGATAGTACACCGGTTTCCACCGCTGACTGTAAGTACATATTATGGACTTTGTCAACAACAATTGTGGTCCGCGCATGATACTTTAGTTTCCCAATGTAATCCTCTTGTGGAAAGTTCAGTGGAAAGGTGTCGGGACCATGACCAATTAGTAAGGTTTCCGTTAACAGTGGAAAAGTTCTAGACCAAATATGTCCTCTTCCGGAAGCAAACTGTCCACTGTTTTCAAATCCAATGGAAGGGACATCTTCATAGGCAGGGGTTTCTCCGTGGGGTCCCAGGAGGTAAAAACCACTACTAAGGGCTAAGAAATGAAGATCACGACCACTTCCTATACTCTGTTCTACAACTAACCCTTCAGCGTATTGTTTCAATGCAAGGTCAAAGGAATCTAAGTCTTCATTATCAAACTCTACTTCCTGCGTTTCATTGTTTAAACTATAAGAAAGTTCTTCGCCGCTTTCATTATAAAAAGCCATGGGCTCCCCTTCAATATACTCTATCGTCATGCTTTCACCACTCATGGTTAGGGTTAACTCATTATCCTCCGCATCGATGCCTTCAAAACCCCAGTTTCGATAAGCACGACTTTCCCCAATGGAAAAGTCAAATATCCGGTCGAAGGTCAGCCCTTCTGTAACGGTGTTTACTCCCACAAATCCCATCAGTAATATAAGGAAAGCTGCAAGGGATTGTTTCCACTGAGCGATTAGCGTCTTTCTGTAAAACAGAAGTAGCACTAGAAAGGAAAAGGCCACACCCACAAAACCTGCTCGAGACTGAGAGCCAAGGAGTAAAAGAAGCTGTAGGACTATAAAGACAGCAGCCAGGGATTTTTGCCAAAGTTTTTTGAAGTAATAAATCCCCACTACGCCTAAAGGAAACATAAGGGCTACATAACTACCCACATAGTTTGGGTTGTATAGGGTTCCATAGATTCTTCTTGCACCAAAATTGATGGACACTTCATCGGCAATGTGGTGGTATTCCCGGGGAAGGATTAATCGTCTGAAAAAGTCAGTGGCAAATATGTCTCGGTTCAGAAATTGACTAAGTCCGACAAAGCTCATCACAGTAGCAGAAGCAACAAGGGTTCCAATCAAAAATTTCACTTGTTTTTCTGTATTAACCAGGTGCATAGCCCCCAAAAAGATCACTAAATAAGAAAGGGTTGCATAAATCCCTTCATAGCGATCATAAAAGCCGGAAGTGGCAATGGCAGGTGTACTGGTGAAAATAGTAGATAAAATAGCAGTCACTGCAAGTAGTCCTGTAAGTATGTAATACTTTTTGTATACCTTCCACTGAAAAGTTCCGGTAAATCCCAGGATTATCAAAGTAATACTTGCCATGGCAACCAAAAACTGTGATTTGTAATAATGGAAAAAATCAACATTGTTTACATCTGTCCAGTAGCTTTGTAGTTCAGGCTCTACAGGAATAACTCTCATATAGACAATAAGAGGTAAGATCCCAAGGATCGCAGCAAGGGGTAAAATGCCCAAGATCCCCTTATAGGTTTTATTCTTGTGTTTCTTCTTCTGAAATTTCTTTGATTTACTCAAGCTAACAACTCCCTCCTTTTACATATTATAATAGATGATAGATTAATTTACCAGCTTGAATACATCTTAAAATAAAAGCAAGATTTTTGTGCGCAGGTCAACTGGGTTATGAAAGTAGAAAAAGTGGAACAAAAACTTTAATACTTAACCACTTCTAATTGTAACAAAATTCCTGTGAAATGAAAGGATCTTTATTCAAAAATTAAAAGCATATATAGTAAATGACACAAAGGGGACGGAGGTTTTTGAGCCATAGAGCATCGAGGCAAAACCTCCGCTCTTTTTTTTGTAAAAAAAACTGGAGCTAAGTGAAAAAAATAACACCAGTACCTGGTATTTATAGTATAATTAAGAAGAATCAAAAAATTCCATAAAAGGAGCTGGGAATATGAAAAAAGTGGTATGGTTGGTACTGGTGGTCCTCTTGGTGTTTTCAGGGACGATTCAAGGCTTTGCGGAACAGGAGGAGGTGGTTCGCCTTGCGGGAGACAATCGCTATCAAACCGCAGTGGCAATCAGTGAAGAGGGATGGACGACCTCGGAGGTGGTGGTGCTTGCCCGGGGGGACGGATACGCCGATGCCTTAGCGGGGGTGCCTCTAGCCTATGCCTACGATGCACCAATTCTACTTACCCAAACCAATCGCTTGAACCCTGATACTCTAAAGGAGATGGAACGTTTACAGGCAAGCAAGGTAATCATCCTTGGGGGCGAAGGAGCTGTATCCACGGAGGTACAAGAACTACTAAAGAGTGAAGGGTTTATGACCGAGCGGATCAGTGGAAGTAATCGTTATACCACGGCAACGAAAATCGCTTATGAATTACAACAGTTCTTAGGTGTGGAAGGGTTCGATTCAGCGGTGATGGTTTACGGACAGAACTTTCCCGATGCCCTGGCAGTAGCCAGTCATGCCGCAAGACTGGAACAACCGATTTTTCTAACCAATGGTCGGGAGATTCATCCCGAAGTAGAAGTGGCCCTTGAAGAATTATCCGTTGAAGAGATGGCCATTATCGGAGGGGAGACCGTAATTTCCGATGATATTCTCAGGGAACTGGATGGAAATCGGGTAGCCGGTGTGAACCGTTATGAAACAGCCCTCGCCGTTGCGGAGCACTTTCAGGCAACGGGAGAACAGGTGTATATAGCAACAGGATTGAATTTTGCCGATGCGGTAACCGGCGGGGTATTAGCGGCGAAAAACCGTTCAAGTTTACTCTTGGTCAGTAACCGAGCCATGCCCGAAAGTGTTCGGAGCTATATTGATCATCACGGACTGAATATGGTGATATTAGGGGGCGAGAATGCGGTACCCGACTTCGTGTGGCAAGAGGATGAATACGGCACCATCCGCTGGGACGGTGGCCGGGATGATGTTTTCATGGGAACCTACACCGGTGATTTACGGGAAGGAATTCCCCACGGTTATGGAGAGTGGATTGGTGATGAGGAAGGCAGAAGCTATGTAGGTCAATGGAAGGAAGGGGTACGCCACGGCGAAGGCTTATATACGTGGCCAAATGGAGACTGCTATGATGGCGAATACTACTATGATACCTTCCATGGTTATGGGGAGTTGTCCTTGGCATCCGGGTATTTATATCAAGGATATTGGGAAGATGGTAAAGAACATGGGCAGGGGACGGCTTCCATGAACGGGTTTCTTACCTATGAAGGGATTTGGGATAAGGGAAACTGGAATCTTCCTGAGACCATCGGTGATAGACAGGATCCCAGTCCCCCAGGAGTTGTTTGGACACTGGACCGCTACGACTGGTGGCACGGAGAGAACAGGATAGAAATGCAAATGCTGGATCTGGTATCGGGACCGGAGGCCTGGGAGATTGTTCAGAGGGCAAACATGTATAATGAAGCGCCCCCTTCCGGGAAAGAATATGTTCTAGTGAAGTTTGGTGTGTACGTGGAAAGCACTGAGGACGGAGGTCCTTTGGAGATCAACTTCACCAACTTCGACGTGGTTTCTTCCGATGGCGTACTATATAACGACTGGCTATCCGTGGCGGGATTAGACCCAAGACTGGATACGGAAATATATCCGGGAGGATACCATGAGGGCTGGGTTCCTTTTATAGTAAGAGAGAACGACCATCCCGTGTTGGCCATGGACCGAGGGGAAGGTTCCGAGGTATGGTTTGATTTACGACCCCGACGGGTGGATTAAAATTTAAGGTAAAAAAAGGGTTTGGATCTTTGGGATCCAAACCCTTTTTTATGATTGACGGAGATGATAAAAAATAGTACGATAGCCTTATTCGTGATCCATGAATGATAAGACTTTTGAAAGGAGGCCGTTGAAATATAGCACATAAATCACTAACTATTAGGAGGTATTTCTCATGAAAAATTGTATTAAAGGGATAAGCGGCATTATCATCATAGTATTCGTACTTATGAATAATACATATGCTCAAGAAGAGAGCCCCCAGCGTATTACTGGAGAAAACCGCTACGAAACCGCGGCGAACATCGCTCAGGAGAACCATGAAAAGGGTATAGATGTGGTAATCCTTGCCCGTGGAGACTCCATAGAGGATGAGCCTCAAATAACCGATGCCTTAGGAGCCAGCTTATTGTCAGGAAGCTTGGAGGCACCGATTTTGTTGACGGAAAAGGATCGTCTTCCCGAGGCAACGAAAAAGGGACTGGACGCGCTGGAGCCCTCGAAGATTTATGTAATCGGAGGGGAAGCGGCGATAACAAAAGAGTCTTTGGAAAATATTGATATCGAAATGGAAAGAATAGCGGGAAAAAATCGCTATGAGACAGCGCTGGCCATTGCTAGGGAGGGGGATACCGGATCTGAAAAGGCCTTTTTGGTCAGTGGTGAGCGGGGAGCCGATGCTTTAGCGGTGGGATCCGTAGCTTATAAAAAAGGGTATCCCATATTGTTAACGGAGCATGACCAGCTTAGAAAGTCAACGAAGGAGGCTATTATAGAGCTTGGAATTGAAGAGGTGATCCTGATTGGCGGAGAACAGGTGATACATAGTAAGGTGAAAGAGGAGCTTCAAGAAATAAACGGGTTAACCCTTCGGCGGATTGCCGGAAAAAACCGAGCAGATACCAGCGTTGAAATAGCCAATGATTTTTGGGGGGAAGCGCCACCGATACTGGTAAATGGTGACACCTTGGTGGATGCGGTGGGGGCCGCAGCTTTTCAGCGGCCGATCATATTTGCAAGGCAGAATCACGTTAGCGAAAGGGTGCGAGGTCACATCAATCGCACTCCCGGATTAATGATCGCCGGGGGAACGGGTGCCATATCCTCCGGAGTAATTGAAGCGGTGTATGCTAAGCCCAATTATGAAAGAACAGAGGAAAAAGTGGGGTATGTGACCAACGACCAGGAGGGAAATGTACTGGGGGTACAAAAGGGAAATCATTTGGTTCAGATAAAGGAGCGGGGAAATAAGACTACGGAGATTTACTCCTTTGAAGATCGTATTAGAGGAATACATGTGATGAGAAACGGCAACTACATTGTGGCGACGGATAAGAACCACTGGGATCCCAGTCAACCCAGTAAAGTATATCTCTCAGAGGATGAGGGAGAATCTTTCCGGCTGATTAACGAGATAAGCACGGGCAGCGCTCTGTGGTGGTCCATCGATTCCGATTCCTTAGGTAATATTTATGTGGGTGAATACGGAAATCGGGATCCGGAAAATGGAAAACGGGTGTGGAAAACCGAGGACCGAGGTAAGAGTTGGGAGATTGCTTTTGAAGCCCCGGAAAAAGACGGCATTCATATTCATCTGGTTGCGGTGGATCCTTATACCGACGATGTGTGGGTTACTTACGGTGATGACTATGAAGGGATGTACCGATCCAAAGACCAGGGCGCAACCTGGGAATGGATACGGGAAGCCCAGTCCACGGCGGCGATCTTTACTGAGGATAGTATTTATTGGGGCGAGGATACCTACCGAGGAATCATTACCCGGTATAACAGAGAAGATGAAACCTTTGAAGAAGTTTTAAGGGCAAGGGATGAAGGGTTTTATGGAGGGCCGATCTATGACATGGCCCTTGGAGAAAACGGACTGATTTATGTGCCGATGCTAAAGTATACCTACCATAATCATAATCCCACGGTATGGGTGGGACGAGGGAATCAGTGGGATGTGTTAAAAGAGATGGATGTAAAAGAGGGACAAGGGGGCGGTTTTTACCACATCACTAACCCGGATAAGAATGGAGACATCTTTACCCGGGGGTATCGATTTAAAGACCTGGATTCCTGGGATTAGTGATCAGGAAAACCCTTGCTAACTTCATATAAATGGGAATAGAAAAAGCCCGGGGAAATAATCCCCCGGGCTATGCTTTTGCATTGGATTAAACTGGCGGTATTAGTTCATTTTGGGTTTCCATAAGACGATTGAATAGGGCTTCAACCCCTCGCCACCAGTTAGGATCTTCGGCGTACCTTCCGTTAAGCCAGATAAAAGGATTCATAAAGACGGGGCGGTCCTTGGAAAGGGTTATGATTGTTCGACAGGCAACCTCCGTGGCATTCTGAATATCGGTGTTATAAATCTGCCAGCTTTGAAAAACATTGAAAGGATTATTGGCAATAACCTTAGCCTCGGGGTGACTTCTAGGAACAAAGGCTTGCTCATGGCCGGCGATGGCAAATAACAATAGGGGATTGAGGCCGTTTTTTTTCGATGTCTTAATAATCGTGGAAAAATAGGGTTCTTTTTTCAAAAGGGAATCCCGGGATGCAAGGCATTTTTGTAAACCTTCCCGATCCACGGATTGATACTGAAAATACTCGGGCAAGTCCTTTTGTGTATCCATAAAAGAAACATTAACTGTCCATAAAGACTCTTCAAATAGATTAAATGAGACGGCGGAAGACGGCGTATCGGCTTTTTCCAGGGAGGGATCGGTAAAGGGCCATAGGGCAATAGGATCACCGCCGATTTCTAGGTTTATTTCAAAGTATAGTACTTAGGGCGGGTTTTCAAGGTGAGAAGGAAAACAGGGTGAAAAACAGTTGAAACCTGTGAAGGGAAAGGGAGTATTTTATAAAAAAGAAGGTTGTGAACTATTACGAATCGATGGAGGTTCTCATGAAAGTATAAAATAGTGATAGTTGTCCTCGGGATAGGAAACCATTGTATGAATAATGTCGAATTTTGTTGGAAAATAATACTATAAATGTTATAGATTTTAAAGGACTTTCCTTTAGTCTTGTAGAATATATATAGTATAAAAGTTAAACAAATATCATAAATTATTTAATGACGTTACTGTTGTCCATGCTAAAACCCTATAAAGGATGTGAATGTTATGAAAGTGATCCCTAGACTGATTCATATCGTCGCTCTATTTTTTTTGTTTAGTATATTCTTTGCTGTTACATCGTTAAGTCTTGGTGTGGAAAAGGAACTGGAAGAAAAAGCTTCCATACTGGTCCAGTTTGAAGCAAGCAAGGATCTTACAAAGATAAAAGAATTTCCCCCCAGTCTGGAACATAGCAGTGTACAGGAATTAGGATCTAATACGGTT
This sequence comes from Isachenkonia alkalipeptolytica, assembly GCF_009910325.1. Taxonomy (NCBI): domain Bacteria; kingdom Bacillati; phylum Bacillota; class Clostridia; order Eubacteriales; family Clostridiaceae; genus Isachenkonia; species Isachenkonia alkalipeptolytica. The sequence goes on along the minus strand of NZ_SUMG01000013.1, from coordinate 30,233 downwards.
TTAATAAACTATGATAACCAGCAACAGAAAGTCGCCCTGGTAAAAGAACTGGAGAAAATGGAGTCGGTTTTATATATCGAAGAAGATAAAGTCCTTAATCAACAGATTATTAAGGAAACCCAACGATCAACTACACCTAATGATTCTTTCTTTCATAAACAGTGGGGTCTAGATAAGGTTAAAGCAATTGAAGGATGGCAAAAGCTTTCTACCATGAATAAGAGCGCGGTAGTAGCGGTGATTGATTCAGGGGTTGATCGGTGGCATCCGGACTTGAAAAACCGAGTTTTGTTCAATGGGTATAATTTTTACTCTGATAACAATGACTTTAGGGATCATATCGGTCATGGAACAGCAGTAGCGGGGATTATTGCGGCGGAGACCGATAATTACATGGGGATTGCAGGGGTAAGTGGGGCATATGACATAAATATTTTACCTCTGAGAACAAGTTCTGAAACCGGGCAAAGCAGGCTTTCGGACTTTGTAAAAGCTATGAACTATGCCATTGAACAAGAGGTAGATGTTATCAATATCAGTATGGGTAGCAAGGGGTATTCTTCTATTGAAAACGGGGCAATACAAAGAGCGATTGATAGCGGCATTGTTGTGGTGGCATCTGCAGGGAATTCAGGAGACGGTCAGTTTTTTTATCCTGCATCCTACTCCAACGTGATCTCTGTAGGCTCCATCAATGAGAACAGATTACGATCCCGTTTTTCCAATTATAATTCCGGCATTACAGTGATGGCTCCGGGAGAAAGCATTTACAGCACAACCTTAGGGGGTACTTATGGTTATTATGAGGGAACCTCTTTTTCCGCACCTTTTGTTTCAGGAGTTGCCGCACTGATAAAAGCAAAGGATCCTGGAATGACACCTGATGAAGTAAAAACGCTTTTGATATCCACAAGTATGGATTTAGGAACTCCAGGTTTTAACAGTTTCTATGGGTACGGACTCATTAATATGGAAAAGACGTTTGGCGAATTAAAAGTGGAAGAAAAAAAAGATCCAGAGCTTGAGGATGGAAAGAAAATCGATAAAATAGTGCGTTTTGGTGGATATAATCGTTACCATACCGCAGGATTGATAGCGAAGGAGTATTTTGGGGAGGGTGTGGATAGGGTGATTTTAGCAAGAGGAGATACCATAAACGGAGAACCCCAAATAACAAACGCATTAATTGCATCTTCCATAACCGGTGTCTTAGATGTGCCAATCCTACTTACGAGGCCTGATGTAATGCCAGAAGATACTCTGAATGCAATAAATGAAATGAATCCTCAAGAAGTATTGATATTGGGTGACTATACAGAGGTTTCTATGAATATTGAAAAGGTTTTGCAGGAGAAATACGCCATAAAAAGGATCAACGAGCACTCTTCCGATCGAGTTGCAAAAGTCATCGCCTTAATGCATTCAAAGAGACATAATAAAGCTTTTATTGTGGGTGAAGATGCTTTGGCGGATGCTTTAAGCATCAGTACGGTGGCCAGTAATACAGGGATTCCGATTCTATTAGCCCAGAAAAACCGGATTCCCGAAGCTACCAAGGCTGTAATTGAAAAATCTGCAATAGAGGAGCTTTATATTATCGGAGGAGACACTGTCATATCAGAAAGCACGGAAAAAGAACTGAATCAACTAGTCAAAGGAGGTGTAACAAGAATTTGGGGGCTGAATCGATTTGAAACAAGCGCATCCGTGGCAAAGTATTTTTGGGAGGAGAGTGAAAATCCGGTTATTGCCAACGGCGTAACTATGGTGGATGCCGTATCCGCTTCAATAATCCAGTCACCGGTAATACTGGTCAGAAGCAATCGATTTGTCGGCTCCACAAAAGATTATTTGCAGGACTTCCGAAATCTCATTGTAATAGGAGGGGATGCGGTGGTTGAAGAAGAGTTGCTTAATGAGTTGCACTAGCAGAAGGAAAGAGAAGCTTGTTTCGGGTTTTAAAAATGAAAGGTTAAAAAAGCGATTAGAGGAGGAAATGAATATGAGGAAGCAGAAGGCCTTAAGGATTATTTTGGTAACTGTTTTTATATTGTGTATTGTCACGACTCTAAGCTTTGCCGCAGAAGAAAAAATTAAGGATTTGCATAGTTCGGATTATGAATTATTCGTAGAACAAGAACCAAACAATACAACGGCACAAGCAAACTTGGTGGATGACTATTTTAATGGGGAAAAAAAATATCAAATAAGGGGAACCATCACAAATTACTATTTTGACATGGACTATTTCCGTTTTGAGGTTCCAGTCAGCGGTACAATCAAGGCAGACGCTTTTTGGAGCGCTGGGAGCAATGCTTGGAATCGTGGATGGGAGGATGATCTGGCTATTAGCTTAAGAGATAGTTCCGGTGATATAATTGTGTGGTCGAGGGCTGTGGGTACTGGTTCAAGCAAAATGCAACGTTTATCTGAAGAGATAGAACCGGGTACTTATTATATTCATATTATGCAATCCTCGAATTATAGATACCTATATGTAAATGAAGCATACGCATTGTTTGTGGAACTGGAACCTTCGGAAGATACAGAGCAGAATGTAGCGGTTAATTCTGTTTCTTTAAATAAAAGCAATACAACTCTGCTTAAAGGGGGAAGTAAAACTTTGAGGGCGACCATAAGTCCTAGTAATGCCACCAATCAAAATGTAACCTGGTCAAGTTCCGATGAATCCGTGGCAACGGTTAATTCCAATGGAAGGGTGCAAGGCGTAGGGGAAGGAACGGCTACAATTACAGTCCGAACCGATGACGGAGGGAAACGAGCATCCGCCGATGTAATCGTCGAGAAAGATAGGGTAAGCACAGGGAATGTAAATCGACTTTCTGGCTTGAACAGGTACAGCACAGCAGGCGATATAGCCAATGAATATTTCAAAGATGGTGTGGACACCGTAATTTTAGCAAGGGGAGATCATGAAAATGATACCCCTCAAATCACAAGCGCACTGGTATCCGCCTCCCTTACAGGAGAGATGGATGTGCCGATTTTGTTAACGATCCGGGATAGGGTGCCCAACGCTACCTTTGACGCCTTAGATGAATTAAGGCCGAGGAATATTTTGATTATCGGAGATGAAAGTGAAGTTTCCGCATCGGTGGAAAGAGAGTTAGAAATGGAATACAGTACCACAAGGATTTATGGAAGGAACTTAAATGAAACGGCCAAGGAAATAGCCCTGCATACCGGTCGAAGCAGAGATACCGCCTATGTTGTTCAAGCCGATGCTCTGCCTGATGCTCTGGCCATAGGATCGGTGGCTAGTGCCACAGGAAATCCAATTTTATTAACGGATAAAAACACCGTTCCTTCGGCAACCCTGGACGCCATCAATGCCTTAGGGGTTGAGGATATATACATTATTGGAGGCACCGCGGTGATCAGTGATTCGGTTGAAGAAGAACTGAATGCTGTGGTTGATGGATCCGTAAATAGAGTGGCAGGATTAAACCGATTTGAAACCAGTGTGGAAATCGGAAAAACCTTTTGGAATGATGCAGAAGCGGTAACTATTGCCAATGGGGTTTCCATGGTGGACGCAGTAGCCTCCTCGATTTTACAAAGACCGTTGATCCTTGTAAGACATAACCGGATCGTAGGGTCCGCCCAGGAAGAAATTAAGAGATATAGTTCATATACCATTATTGGAGGAGAAACCGTAGTGGAAAATGGATTAATTGAAAATGCCATAGAATGAGGGAATGACTTCCGTTGGTAGATTATAGTTCGATGAAAAAAGGTGTTTGGGTCATAAGGATCCAAGCCCTTTTTTGTCTCGTTTTATTGCGTACATCAGTAGGAAAAAAGGGAATGGAAAAGAGTGCTAATAGAAAATTGCCGGTAAATACTAGGGAAAAAGATGGGAATATGTTACAATATTCTCAGATATGTGTTCATTTACTAAACAAGGGAAAAGCTACTACTTAAAGGGGGAGAAGACAATGAAGAGAATGATTTCAATGACTTTGGTTTGGGTTTTATTAATGGGAACACTGGTGGTGTCGGCGGAGGAGTTTATTAACACCTTCTACGCCATTGAAAGCTACTCAGAGCGCCACTACACCCAGTACTCGGATCAGGTATCCATTGGCTGGGGGGAAATCGAAAGAGAAGACGGAGAGATTGTATATACCAATCAGGGAAGCACTTACCGAATCCCTAGCCGTGGTGGGGAAAGGCTGTTAGAAGAGGTGGAAAAGGAAGGGAACACCTTGATGAAGTCCGTATTTTTAGACGACCCGGAGATCTTTAAAGAAATCCTGGATCGACCGGAGGTCCAAAGTCGGTTGATTGAGGAAATCATCGGGGATCGACGGCTCCATCCCAATAGCGATGTGGAGTATGACGGGATTGTAATCGACTTTGAAGGACTGAAAAACACCATGGAGGGAGAGTCCGGCTATCGCCAGGCCTTTACCCGGTTTATGGAGGATTTGCGCCGGGAGATGAGCCCGGAGGATAAGCTTTCCATTGCGGTGCATCCAACCAGAGCCGAGGGGATCGGTTACTTTGACGGTTACGACCATGAAGCCCTGGGGGACATTGCGGATCAGTTGATATTAATGAGTCATGATTATCATCAGGGGACGAAGGATCATTCCCAGCCGATTAAAGCCTCGGCCCCCTATGATTTGGTAGAGGAAAGTATTGAAATGGCCCTTGACCGCGGGGTGGCTCCGGAAAAATTGGTACTGGGGATCTCTTTAAACCCCGTTCAGTGGAGGGAACAGGACTCCGGTTATCAGGTGTTTTCCCCCAGGTATGAAGCCATGCTTCGGGCCTTTGAAGGGAAAACCCCGAATCAGGAAATTATTGAAATCACCCCGATAACCGAGCGATTCGATTCCGACTTGCAGGTGGGCTATACCTATTTGGAGCGAAAAGACACCGAAACCGGTGAGATTCTGAAGGACCATTTCTACTATGAGGATCCCAGAAGTATTCAGGCGAAAAAGGAGTTGGCCGAGGAATACGACCTGAAAGGGGTTTCCCTATGGCGTCTGGGCATCGGCTCTCCCGAAACCATGGACGGGGTTTACCGAAACCGGATGTTTGATATCAATAATAGCGGCACCATTGATCAGCAGGACTTAGACCGGTTGTTTGAATCAGTGGGAAAAACCTCGGAAGAGGATGATTGGGAAAGGGCCCTGGACTATAACAACGACGGCGTGATCGATGCCGTGGATATCTCCCGGATGGCCCGTTACGTAACAAGCGATCAAGAGCCTGTGGTCATGGAAGAGAAGCCTTCGGGCTCATCGAAGGTGACGGTGAAGTATCCCGAGGAGGTAAACGCGGGAGAGGATTATGTTTTTTCCGTGGAGCTAAAAAATGTGGAGAACTTGTTTACGGTAGGCATTGCCCTAGAGGATAATCACCCCATGTTTGAGGCCCGGGGGGAGGTTGTAAACTTTAATAACCCCTTGGAAGAAACCGGACAATGGAGCGGTACAAAAGATGAAGGTACGGGGCTTTACTATGTGCAGTCCTTGTTGGGGAACCCCCAGGTGCTTCACACCGAAGAAACCACTTACCGAATCCCGGTAACGGCTAAGGAAAGCGGTGTGGTGGATGCCAACCATCTAGGAATTACAGTACAACTGGTGGACCGCCACAGCGAAGAAATCCAGCTGGATGAAGGAACTACTGAAAAGGCCGTAACGCCTATTACCACACCCCAGCGGGTGGATGGCGGCAACCGCTACGAAACTGCGGTAAACATTGCCAAGGAAGCCTATCCCGATGGTACCGACACCGTGATTATCGCCCGGGGAGACTCTGTGGACGGAGAACCACAAATCGTAGATGCGTTGGCCGCCAGTGTATTGGCGGGTAGTGTGGATGCGCCGATTCTCCTGACCCAGACCGACCGAATCCCCGATGTTACAAAAGAGGGGATTAGAGCCCTAGGGGCAGAAACCGTGTACGTTATGGGCGGCACCGCCGCGGTGGGCGACGGTCTGTTGGAAGACCTGGGAGTAGAGGTAAAAAGAGTGGCCGGAAATAACCGCTACGAAACCGCCGCAGAAGTTGCGGAGGAGGCGTCGGTGGATCACCGGGAAGGTTTGATTGTTCAAGGAAACGCCTTGGCCGATGCCCTTTCCGTAGGATCGGTCGCCCATAAGCAGGGAATGCCGATCCTACTGGTGGGAAGTAGTCACGTACCCCAGGCAACGAAGGATCAAATTGAAAGCCTGGGTCTAGATACCCTACACATCATCGGTGGCGAAGGGGTAATTGAAGAATCCGTAGAAAAGGAGCTTCAGGAAATTTCCGGGGTCAGTGTAGGAAGGATAGCCGGAAATAACCGCTATGAAACCGGTGTTAAGGTGGCCGGGGCTTTTTGGTCCGAGGATCAGGTTGTGCTGGCCAACGGAATATCCATGGTGGACTCCGTATCCGCCTCCGCCTTTGAAAAGCCCATCCTATTTGTGGGAAATCGAGGGCTGAATGATCAAGTAAGGGCCTATTTACAAGGGAGATCAAAACTATATCTCGCCGGCGGAGAAGCGGCAATCCCCGGTTGGATCCTAGACGAGAGCCTGCGGGCTATGGAATAATAAACCCAAAGGAACCAAAGGGGACGGAGGTATTCGGGCTAAAAAATGAACCGAATACCTCCGTCCCCTTTGGTTCATGGTTCATAAAAGAAAAAACAATCCCTTCAGGGAACTGATTGAATCCTTTCCTTTCCAATGATATAATAAGCAGAGTATATTTTGAAGATTATAGCCATAGGGGCTATTGTATAGGACGATCATAAAAAAAGGGATGGGATGCATGAGAAAAGTCAATGAATTAATGGGATGGATGGAGAACAACGGAATGAAAATCACGCTGTTTATTTTTGCCCTGGTGTTATTTACACCGTCAATCAATATTATATCCGGTTTTCCCGCGGTAAGGCTGGAAGAGATTTTTGTACCGGTGATGCTGGTGTACCTTTTTTATAAGCGAAGCTACTTAAAAGAGGTGGTGTTAAAACCGTTTAATGTTATTTTGATCCTTCTGGGCATTTCCATGGCCATATCCCTGGGGAATGCGATTATCCGCTTTGGAGATCCCCTTCGCATGGGGGATTTGATGGAGTTTGTCCGGGTGTTTAAGTATTTGGTAATGTATACCTTTATTGTGGTGTTGTTTAAGGATATCAAAAAAGAAGCCTTGAATTTTGAAAAGATTACCACCTTTGTTAACTATACCGTGGGAATTTTACTGGCCATTAACTGGGCCCAGTATTTTAACTTTCTATATTTCAATCGATGGTTCAGTCCCTTATTCGGACCGGCCCATCATGTGGAAAGAATCATTCGAAACTCCCGGGTAATTGGAACCATCGGGAACCCCAACTTTTTCGGGGGCTTGATGATGTTGTTTTTGCTTTATTACTTTGCCTACTTCCTCTTTGACCGGGAAGGGTTTTGGAATGATCGAAGAAAAAACATCGCCTTAGTGGCGGCCACATGGATGAGCTTACTGCTTACGGTTTCCAGAACCGCCATTATTGCGGTCACCGGAGGACTGTTTGTGGCAGCCCTGGTATACCTTGTCCTGAAAAAAGGAAAGAACCTTATGAGTCTGGGAAGGATGGTTGCCGCCTTTTTGATCATCGGGCTTCTCAGCAACTTTTTTATAACCTTTACCATGGCGACTTACGAAGACTATTTACGCCCGGCATACTTTGCGGTGCGCTATACCGTAGAGGATGCGGTGGTATCCGCCTGGGATCATTTCTTTGATGACGAAGAAAGGGACCGGGATCAGGATAAGGCCGACCGGGATGACGATCGCCAGCGTTCTAGAGGAAGTCACGGGGTGGCTTACCGAATGCAGGATACGGTCAATGAGGGACTGAGTATTTTCGCTCGGTTCAACGTATGGGAAGAGCATTTTGCCATTGCCCAGGGCTCCATTATCATCGGAAACGGTCCGGAAAAAGGGGAGTATCAGGAAGCGGCGGTGGATAACGAATATCTGTTGATTCTGAGACGATACGGGATAATCGGCCTGACGCTGTTTATCGCCCTGTATCTCCATAATATTTTCAAATTTCCCAAGGAGAAGGATGAACAGTGGTACTACACCTTCCTATTTTCCGCCACGGCGGCCCTAATGGCCTTTAACATTATGGCGGGGAGCTTTTACCACCTACAACTATTTCCGGCCTATGTGATTTTCATAGCCATTTACGACGGATATCGTGTTCGAAAAAGAAGTGTTTCTGATTAAGAAAGAAGGATGCTTATGAGTATGGGGGAGAAAGCAGCGAAATCCGTAGTGGTGATTATGGTATTTACGTTGCTCAGTAAATTTTTAGGATTTCTTCGGGAGATATTAATTGCGGCCCAATTCGGAAGCGGTATGGAGACCGACGCCTTTTTCATCGCCATGACCGCCTGTACCATTGTGATGTCGGTGGTGGGAGCCGCGATTAAAACCACGTTGATACCAGTCCTTTCCGAGGTGGAAGACCGCTTAGGGAAGGAGAAACAAAACCTTTTTTCCGGGTGGCTTTTGATTATTATTTTAGGGCTTTCCATGGCCTTTAGTATCCTCGGGATCATCTTCGCTCCTATAATCATCAGGATTTTAGGATCGGGCTTCGAGGGAGAACAGTTTGATTTGGCGGTGCGCCTTACCCGGATCGGCTATCCCATGGTGATGTTTTTATCCACCAACTATGTGTTACATGCCTATTTAAACAATAAAGAGCATTTTTTCCTCCCCGCCTTTGTGGGGGTGCCCTTTAATTTAGTTTACATCTTCTTTTTACTGGGTTTTTCCCAGTTCGGTATTACGGGACTTATGATCGCCGCAGTATTAGGGGCAGCGGTACAAATGTTGATTCAGGTGCCGAAATCCCGAAAGCTGGGGCTGAAATTCCGATTGGAGTTTCCCGAGTATAAGCCCTACATAAAAAAGGTTTTCGCACTGATGGGGCCGGTAATTATCGGTACCATGGCCTTTCACGTGAATACGGTGGTGGATAAGACTTTAGCCTCTCGATTGGCCGAGGGGAGTATCTCCGCCCTGAACTATGCGGCAAAGCTCAACTCTTTATTTTTAAGCGTATTTGTTCTAGCGGTGGTAACGGTGATTTTTCCTATGCTATCGAAGGAAACCCGGAAAGAGGATAAAAATACCACCCTGGAAATAATGAGCAGTTCCCTAAACACCACCATGATTGTGGTGCTTCCTGTGATGGTGGGGATTATCGTGTTGGCTCCCTCTATGATTTATTTGTTCTTTGAGCGGGGAGAGTTTGACAGTCGGGCGACGGCAATGACCGCCCGGGCTTTTCGGTTTTATACCGTGGGACTGATGGGCTTTAGCTTTAAGGATATTGTCAGTCGGGTGTTTTATTCCCTGCAGGATACCAAAACTCCCATGAATATGGGGATTATCGCCGTGGTGGGAAATATTATTTTGAACTTTATTCTCATCGGACCCTTAGGCCATGGGGGATTGGCTCTGGCGACAGGACTTTCCGGGATTATTGCCAGTGCCCTGCTTTTGTGGAGCCTTCGAAGGAAAATGGGACACATTATGGGAAAAAAAATCCTCAGATGTTTCTTTAAAAGCGCCACCGCCGCCCTGGTCATGCTTCCCGTGGTGTATTTTTTCAATCGATGGATTACGGATTTTCTTTATCAGGGAAGGATGCAAGAGTTTAGCGCTCTATTTTCCACGATCTTTATAGGGGCAGTGGTTTATTATATTGTCGCCAGGCTACTGAAAATCGAAGAGGTGGCTCTTCTTACCCAAGGGGTTCTTGCAAAGCTTCGAGGGTTTATAAAATAAAACAAGGCCTCAATTAATGGAGGAAACGGGAGGAAATAATGAATAATAAAGCGACGGAACAGAACAATGGAAAAAACAACGGAAAAGAACAGCCCACAATGATGAGAAAAGCCCTATCTTTTTTCACAGACTTTTTTACCACCTTTCAGCTTTCCGTTCATAAAAAAGCCCTGGGGATCATTGCCATGGGTCTGGCCTTTTTATCAATCTTTTGGGCGGGGATGTACCTTATTGATTTTCAAAACATTTTTGGCATTTCCTCGGACCGGGGTTTTTGGTGGCATGCCTTTCGTAATCGGGGACCGGTGGAAATCGGTCAGTGGGCGGTGATGTCCTTAGTGGTGGTTACCAGCGGGCGTATCGCCGGGATCTATGAAGAGCGTAAGGACCGAAGCGGAAAGATTCTCTGGCTGTTGATCGCCGCCACCTTTGCCATGATGATTATTGAAGATGCGGGAGACCCCCGACATATCCAAGGGCGTTACTTCGTCCATTTTTGGGATATGAATAGAAATCTTGTGGAGGCCGGATTTTTCGGGGTGATGATTTTTCCAATTATTTTTGGCTTTCTCCGGTATTGGAATAAAGCCTTTCGCTTCGTGGAAACCCGTATGTATTTAATTCTTGGGGGGCTTTTCTATGCCACCGCCGCCGGGACCTCACTGTTTCGGTGGATCAATAACTTCTATCAGCGGGTGGGCAATCGAATCAGCGACCTGTTTTTCGGTGGAAGCATCCCCGGTTTCTTTTTAATGGACTTTGTATTTGAAGAATCTTTAGAGTTGATGGCAGGAGCGATTTTTTTAGCCGGGGCCTATTTGTATTTAGAACACTTAAACAGTTTGAAGGATACTTAGGTTTTTAGGACTAGCCCCTTGTGTAACCTTAGGAAGAATGATACACTATATATAGTAGATTTATGAGAAAGAATATAGGAATATAAAAAGCTTATACGGAAATATGACACATAGGCATCATTTGGATGTGTCCTCCTGATTAAAGACCCTGCAGTGAAAGCTGTGGGGTCTTTTGCTTGTCACCTCTTTCATCCTAAGTCATTGGTCACAATTTTTAAATTAATAATAAAAATTTACAAAAAATAGATAAACCGAAGAGGATTTTGTGCTATAGTAATACTTGAGGTGATTGATTATGTTAACAAGACAAAAGTGGATGGTTCTTTTTGTAACCCTATTTCTACTTACATCCATTGGCTTTCCCTTCGGAGCGGAGTACAACTGGGAAAAGGCTCACCAATGGGATCTAAACCTAGAAGAGGCAGAACAGGGAGAAAAAGAAATTACCCAGCTGATTGTAAATACCGCGGGTAACCTTGAAGACGGATCCTATCAGGGTTTCATTAGAAGTCTTGAGAAGGAAGGATTTCAACTGCAAAGCAGCTCCCGAAACCGGGAAGCAAAGGAAAAAATCACAAACCGAATGGGTTTTACATATGTAGTGGATTTTGACGAAGGATGGAAGAACTGGAAAGAGGCAAAAAATCATTTTCAGGCCACGGCCAAGGCCGAGGAGGTTCCCGTTAACTTTGTGGAGGCTAATCGGTCGGTGGTGGTCTCTCAAGAGTCGGGAAGAACGATTCATCCCAGTCAGCGCTGGCATTATGACATGCTCTTTCTTAAGGAAGCCTGGGAAATTGAAACCGGTAGGGAGTCCGTAAAGGTTTCCGTACTGGATACCGGCATAGATTATACTCATCCGGGAGTTCGAGACCGAATTGATCGGAGCTTGGGAAGAAACCTTGTGGATGACGGGGCTCTTCAGGATCCCATGGATCGCAACGGACACGGCACCCATGTGGCGGGGATTATCGGAGGCTACGGTGTCACCGCCGGGGTGATGGAGCAGGTTACCCTGGTTCCCATAAAGGTTTTGGATGACGAAGGAAAGGGAAAGAATCACTGGATTTATGAAGGGATTTTACATGCCATTGACATTGAATCCGATGTGATTAATATATCCTTCGGAAGCACACAACCCAGTCAACTTATCCAGGGTGCCTTGGAATTAGCGGAGGAAGAGGGCATCACTGTGGTGGCGGCTACGGGAAATGACGGGTTAAAAGGGCTGCAGTATCCTGCGGCTTATCCCACGGTGCTTTCCGTAGGATCCGTGAATCCCCAGGGAATACGGTCGGTCTTTTCCAATTACGGAGAGGGACTGGATGTTATGGCACCGGGGGAAGGGATTTACAGCACGGTGTTGCAGGGAAAATATGAATTCAACAGCGGAACCTCCATGGCGGCTCCACAGATTAGTGGAGTGGTGGGCTTGGTTAAAAGTATGGAACCGGATCTTACCCCCGGGGAGATTCGAAACCTTCTTCGGGATCATACTACCCGGGGCGAGGGGTACAATGAACTGGATTACGGCCAGGGAATTCTGGATAGTTACTCCGCCCTACGGACCCTACGGCCCCATGAGCCGACAGAAGAATCTGAAAACCGAAGGATTTCCGGGGCAAATCGCTACGAAACCGCCTACAAGATCGCCTTGGAGAAATACGGAGACCAAGGAGCAGACACCGCAATTCTGGTCCGGGGAGACGGTCCCCAAGATCGGCCGAATGTGGTGGACGGACTGACGGCCAGTGCCTTGGCCGGTGAGCTTCAGGCACCGATTTTCCTAACCGCCGCCGGAAGCCTTCATCCCAGTGTGCTGCAGGGCATCAAAGACCTGGGTACGGAGAAAGTGATTCTCATCGGCGGAGAAAAGGCCTTAGAGCCCTCGGTGGAGACTTTCCTCCAGCTAGAAGGCGTTAAAACCAAGAGGATAAGCCTTGAAGGAGGCAACCGATACACGACCGCCGCAGAGGTGACAAAGAAAACCCTGAGTCTACAGCAGCAGGAAAACCGACAGGACTTAGGGGAAAGAACCGCAATGATTACCCGGGGAGATGCTCTGGTGGACGCCCTATTAGCAGGGCCCATTGCCCATAAAAAGGGGTATCCGATTCTGTTGGTATCCGACGGGGTGCCGAAGGCAACCGAATCGGTGATTCGGGAAGAGGGGATTGAAAATCTGGTGATCATTGGGGGAGAGGCCGTGGTATCCCCAGAGGTACAACAATCCCTGGAGGATTTAGTAGAGGGAGAGGTAAAGCGTATAGCCGGAGATCAGGTATACGGAGAGGATCGATACGGGACCAGCCTAATGGTGTTTAACGCCTACGGCAGTGAAGGATCCCGAGTGAATTTTGTGAACGGAGCCAGTTATGTGGACGCAGTGGCGGCATCGATTTTAGAGGTTCCCATAATATATACCCGAAAAGAAGAAATATCCCGGGAAGCCCAGGGAATTTTAGGGGTAATGGAAACCTTCTCTTTTATCGGAGGACCCAGTGTGCTGTCCGAGGAAATCTATCGCCGGGCCCTAGAAATTATTTCAGGACCTTAGCCCTCTATAAAGAGGAGAGGGAGCCGTCGATATAATAAGAGGGCGGATGGAAAGGTTTTAAGATTATAAAAACAGGGACTACTGTAATGGGAGTCTTGGAGAAATGGATGGAAGCTATTTAAGGAGAGTAGGAGGGACGAAGGATGAAGAAAAAGATTTGCAAAGCATTAGTGGCAGTAATGGTTCTATCCGCTGTGGTGGGAGGATTTCTGCCGGTGAATCAACCGGGGAGGATTTCCCGGGCCTATATTGAAGATTACGATGATCGGGATTTTCGACTGGCAGGGGATAATCGTTTTGCCACCGCCGGTGAAATTGCGAAAAGAAACGGCACCACATCAAAAGAGGTGATCATCGTCCGAGGGGATAGTGTAGAGGGAATCCCCCAGGTGGTGGACGGATTGACGGCCAGTGCCCTAGCGGGAGCACGGGATGCACAAATCCTGTTGGTAACCAAGGACCGTCTGCCGGATACCACTGAGAAGATTATTAAAGATCTTAATGCAACCAAAGCCACCATCGTAGGAGGGGAAGCCGCGGTTAGCCGGTCGGTAAAGGAAGATTTACAAAGCCTGGGCCTTAGCACCGAACGAATTGAAGGGAGTAACCGTTTTGAGACCGCCGCCGAGGTGGGATTACGGGTTCCTGCTCCCAGAAACAACACCGCAATCATTGTCAACGGAAACTCCGAGGTGGACTCCTTAGTTGCCGGACCCTTAGCCCACCGCGGATATCCCATACTGATGGTAAACAATCAACGGGGGACCATACCCGAAGCCACGGAAAAAGCCATTAAAAGCTTACATATTGATAACCTGATTATTGTCGGTGGCACCGGCGTGGTATCGGAAGAGCTGGAAACAGACTTAAATGATATGGAAGGGGTAACGGTAAAGGCGCGCTATGGGGGAAGCAACCGGGTGGAAACCAGTCTATCCCTGGCGTCTCATCCGGACTTTAGCAACAATAGCGGCGTCAGTCTTGTTAATGGAGGAGCCTATGTGGATGCGGTGGCGGCCTCTACCCTGGGAAAACCCGTGGTGTATTTTACGGAGCGGGGAGGAATTAATCCCGATATCCAGGATTATCTGTTTGATAAGGAAGAGCTGTTGGCCATTGGGGGAGAAGCGGTTATTACCGATGAAGTGTTACAAAAGGCCACACCGGCCATCGGTTTTCGCTACTATGGAAGTCTCCATCGACGAAGTCCCAACATCCGACGGTATGAAACCGGATTTGTCCATAATACCATGAACCTATTGTTAACGGCTCAGAATCACCACAGTGAAGGAGACTTTGACAAAGCGCTAAAGAGCTATGACTTACTACTTACCCAGCGGGATCTGTTGCCGGATAATATGGAAAGTGTTACCACAAGTAGCCGACAAAAGGCTCTGGAACGGGAAGGGATTCAAACGATTCAAGAGGCCCTGAAAGAAGCGGAGGGCATCACCAGCGTCACGTCGAAATTCAATGCTTTTGCCGAAGGATATTCGGTATATGGCTGGCACGGTCAGTACGGCAGCGGATACCTGAAGGCGGCGGAGGACCTACTGAACTGGGGACTGGCCCGTCATGAGGATAAAAGTTTCGATGAAGCCATCGGTCGGTATAATATGATTATTGAGAGCAGTAACCAACATGAACTTTTAGACGGCTTGGCCGGGGAAGCGAGATTTTACTCAAGTCTCGCAAATCAACGAGTAGTCTGGAATTCTCAGGATTTAAATATGCGCTTTAGCCGTTACAGAGAGTCCTTTGGGGACGCTTTAGGACAGCAGATACAACAAAACAGACATACGGTTTGGTCTGCATCGGATTGGAAAAGTCCCTCGGAGGAGGATGTGGCTTACTACTTAAATCCTCAAAACTTCTACATCCCCAACTGGTTGGAAGAGGATAGGGATCCGGAATTCATTCAAATCGCCAGTAATACCCTTAGGGTTCGAGAAGGCCCTTCAACCAGCAACGATATATTAAGCATCGCCTATCAGGAGGAGATTTATCCCGTAAAGGGAGAATCCAACGGATGGTTTCGTATTCGAAAGGATGGTAAGGACGGTTGGGTAGCCGGGAGTCACGTACATCGAATCGGTAAAAATACCGGGGTGTCCAATGTGCGTGTCCGTGTGAATACCGGGACCTTGAATGTGAGAACCGGTCCTTCTACCAATTTCCAAAGAATCGGAACGGTCAGCGACGGAGAGGAATTTACCCTGCGAGAGCATAAAAACGGCTGGCACAAAATTCAGTACTTCGGAACCGAAGGTTGGATCAGCGGTAATTTTGCGGAACCGGTATACGATGTGCCCGCAAGAACTTTCCAGTTCCTAGAACTGCAAGGGTTAGTACCTGCCAGAGCCAGTGAGATTAACACCTTGATCGACGGGGACCCGAACCTCACCGGCTATGCCAACACCCTTAGAACCGCCGGGCGGGAAAATAACATCAATGAGCTGTATTTAACCGTTCATGCCCTAAAAGAAAGTGAAGGGCCCAACAGCGTGCTTTTAGAAGGGATTGAAGTTACGGAAGTGGAGGGAAGCAGTGTGGCCCCCACCACCGTATATAATGTGTTCGGAATAGAGGCCAACGGTACCGATCCGGTACAGTCCGGAGCGGAATTTGCCTACGAACAGGGCTGGACCACAAAGGAAGCCGCCATTTTAGAAGGGACAAAGTGGATATCGGAAAACTTTATCAACCATCCCAGAAACCCTCAGGATACCCTGTATAAAATGCGTTGGGATCCGGGAAGAAACGGTAAAAATCCCTTCAGCAGTAATATAAAGTGGGCGGATGAAATTGGAGCAAGAATTCATGAAGCCTATAGAATACTGGATAAAGAAAGTCTGCATTTCGATATATCGGTATATAAGACTCGGGCCTGGCCGGTACCGGGACATACCAGAATTTCTTCTCCCTATGGATATAGAATTCATCCCATAACAGGAGACCACCGAATGCATATCGGAATCGATATTCCCGCACCGGGGGGAACCCCCATCGTTGCCGCCAAGGCGGGGCGGGTTACCGTTTCCCATTACGGAGCAAGCTACGGTAACTGGATCGAAATCGATCATGGAAACGGCATCACCACCCGTTACGCCCATAACTCCTCCAATATCGCCAAGGTGGGAGATTGGGTGGAAAAGGGAGAAACCATCGCTTTAGTAGGGACCACCGGTAGTTCTACCGGAAATCACCTGCATTTTGAAGTTCGACACAACAACAATCATTTTGATCCCCTACCCTGGTTACAAGGAAACTAATAGCACAAAGGGGACGGAGGTATTTGGTTCATAGCACAAAGGGGACGGAGGTATTTGGTTCATAGCACAAAGGGGACGGAGGTATTTGGTTCATAACTTAGCACAAAGGGGACGGAGGGTTTTGAGTCATCAGTAAAGGAATATGACTCAACCCCCTCCTTTTTTGACCCGAACTCCTCATTTTTCAATGCTGAGAGACCTACCAAATAGCAGGTAGAATAGGCGACAGACCTACGGAAAAACCGTTATCCGGTAAACAGGCTTTTAAAAAGTCGATCTATTAAATAAGTTGACGTAATTACTTATTAATTTCATTGAAAAATGGGATTAAAGGTGATATAATGGATATACATAATGTACTACTAAGAAAAATTCGCAAATACTAAAAAGAACTACACCTGCATAGAAGCAGTAAAACGTAAAAATTCATAGAGTGAATATCTTAGCAATTCACGATAAAGGCAAACCATGGGAAACTGTGGGACGCAAAGCTAAAGGGCCGTATAAGGTAGCCAGTTACCGAAAGATCTGCTTTTTTAATGAAAAAAACTATTCACGATAAAGGCAAACCATGGGAAACTGTGGGACGCAAAGCTAAAGGGCCGTATAAGGCAGCCAGCTACCGAAAGACTAGTTTTTTGTGTTTTGGAATAAAACATAAAAATCGGTGGACAACCCCTTTAGCAAATGTAGAGTCATTGCCCTTACTATCGTGAAAGATGGCGATTGGTCAGTGATTCTTACAGGAGTTAAAGGAGGAAAAACGAATGAATACATATACTTTGAAGGGAAAGAATGCTAGCAAAAAAATGGGATTTGTCAGTAAAGTATTGGTTGCAGCCATGGTGTTTACCGCGGTAATGACAGGCTTTAGTGATGTAGCCTACGGACAAATGGAAATCAGCAGTATTGAGCATCAGATTGCAGGTTCGGATCAGTATGAAACCGCTTACCAGGTAGCGAAGGAAAAGGACGAAAACCCTGATACGGTAGTAATGGTTCGAGGAGATAAGATCGAAAATGTACCCCAGGTAATTGACGGATTAACCGCCAGCGGGATCGCAGGCTTAGAAAATACCTCTACCCTATTGGTGGAACAGGACAATATTCCGGAAGCCACAAAAGAAGCCTTAACCAGCTTAAATCCTGAAAAAGTGGTCATTATCGGAGGAAGCGCAGCAGTAAGTAATAACGTAGAAAATCAAATCAAAAGCTTAGGAATCGATACCGACCGTTTTTATGGTAACAATCGCTATGAGACAGCAGCCAATGTGGCCAGGGAAATGGGAAGCGCAAAAGATAACACCGCCATCATCGTAGATGGAAACGCGGTAGTGGATTCCTTAGTCGCCGGACCTCTTGCCTATAAAGGGTACCCTATACTAATGATCAATAATGCCCGGGGAACTGTACCGGAAGTTACAAAGGAAGCATTAAGGGACCTAGGTATCGAGCGTGTGATCATAGTCGGAGGCACCGCTGTAGTATCAGCGGATGTGGAACAACAGTTAAACCGGATTTCAGGCATTACCGTAGAAGAGCGCTTCGGCGGAAAAAATAGAGTAGAGACTAGTTTACTATTAGGAGAGCATCAGGACTTTTCCGGCGCGACCTCCGTATCCCTATTGGATGGTCATGAATACGTGGATGCCGTGGCGGCTTCCTCCTTGGGTGGACCGGTGGTTTACTACAATCAACGACACGGGATTACCGATGAAATAAGTCGAATGATTTCCAGCAAAGGTAATGTGCGGTTAATCGGTGGCTTATCCAATGTAAGCGATACACCTTCTTCCAGCAGTGAAACCCTGGTAGGCAGCGAGGCTACCCAGTACCAAAGCGGTTTTGCACAGGATACGTATCTAAACATGGAAATTACCAACAACGACCGAATTGAAGTAGAGGGAAAAATCAATAGTGGCCATGAGTTTGGGTGGTTCCAATTAAGAACCCCATCGGGAGAGCGGGTACTAAGCGAATTTTTCTCCATCAGTGGGAGCGGTAATTATCAAGAAGAGTTTTCCCTAGGAGATTTAGGAATCCGTAATGGAAGCGGTAAAGAGTATGAGGTTATGATTTTCACAGCACCGGAGAGATACACCACCTATAACTCCGTACATTGGAACATTATGCTTGAGGAATCATCAGAAGGGTTAGTATTCCAACGATCTTTTGTATACGAAGAAAACCTGGAGCTTTTCCAGGAGAATAATGAAGTGGTAGCAAAGGATCTGGATTTGAATCATCTAAAGCCGGAAGACCAAGTAATCATTAAAGAGCTAGCGGAAGAAATTACGGAAGGCATCAATAATGAATACGATCAGGTAAAAGCCATCCACGACTGGGTAGCGGGAAATATCTACTATGATCATGACGGAGTACGGTATAACCAACGGGGAAGAAACGACACCATGGATACTTTGGATCGAAGAATCGCCGTATGCCAAGGCTACGCCGAGCTGACCGCATCCTTACTAAGAAGCATCGGTATCCCCGCAAGAATGGCCAACGGTTACGCGCTGGGCGCATCAGCAGGGGGCGCTACCTGGGAAACCGCGGATTTAAGCTCCTCGAACCATGCTTGGAACGAAGCCTATGTAGACGGTCGATGGATCGTTATGGACGCTACGTGGAACTCCACAAACAAATATGAAAACGGAGAATTAACCAGCGGTTCTATTCGAAGTACTTATTTTGACATAAGCATTGAAGCACTATCCAACACCCATAAAATATTTGATCGACAACGAACCATTTTTCTAAGATATTAGAAAAATAGTAGCACAAAGGGGACGGAGGTATTCGGTTCATATTTTGAACCGAATACCTCCGTCCCCTTTGTGCTATACTATGAGGCTAAGAAACGCTTTAATGCAACTCCTAGGCCGGATATCATAAGCCCGAATACCATAAATACTGCGACGTGATACTGGCCGGTTCTTGGTAACTGATCAATACCAAGGGGCGGTTCTTCATCGAGAATTGGAGTTTCATCGGCGGGAGGTTCTTCGTCAACCGGCGCCTCCGGTGGATCCAAATCATCGATCCGTTCTACTATTTTCGTATATTGATAGACCACATGCTGGTCTTCCGCTGAAACGGTACCTGATGCAGGGGCTCCTTCGGGATCCACTCGTTCGAAACGGAAACCTTCAAAGGCCAGTTCTGTGGTTTCGTAAGGAGTTCCCACTTCCACGTTTTCCGCTACAAAGGCTTTTTCCTGAAGAATGCTTACGATTTCCCATTCTTCGTTAACTTCCACGTATTCCACGGTTACGGAACCCAGTTCGGGAGGCGTAACGTCATCGATTCTAATATACTGATAAACTACGTGTTGATCCTCTGCAGTAACGGTACCTGATGCAGGGGCTCCTTCGGGATCCACTTGTACGAATTCGAAACCTTCAAAGGAGAGCTCTAAGGTGTCGTAGGGGGTGCCCACTTCCGCATTTTCCACGACGAATTCTTTTTCCTGAAGAATGCTTACGATTTCCCCGTCATCGTCGATTTCCACGTATTCCACGGTTACGGAGCCGGTTTCCGGTGGTTCATCATCAATGCGAGTATACTGAAACACCACGTGTTTCGTAGCTACGGTTACATTTCCACTGGCTGCGGCTCCATTGGGATCCACCCGTACAAATTGGAATCCGGGGAAATCCAATGATTCTGTGCTGTAGGAGGTACCTACAACAGCGTTGGTTACCACATTGCTTCGAGGTTGTAAGATGCTGATGACATTAAAATCACCATCCACTTCCACATGTTCTACGGTTACTGAGCCTCGTAAGACAGGAGGTGGTGGGGGAGCATCGAAGGTATTGGTGATGGTAATCTCTTTGTAGCCATCCTCGGGGATTCGAATAACAACCCCTTCTAATTCATCGGGAAGGGAAATCTCCTCGATGTCACCGCTATAGCTGACGTTGTCCGCTCCACGGGTGTTGCTTTCCCAAAGTCGGTATAATCCGGGTTCTAAGTCGATGGTGTTAGGGGCATCTACTTCAATGGCTTCAACAATGGGGAAGGAGTCGTCCGGTTCTGTGAAATCTAATGCTTTGCCGTTTCTTTCCCACATCTCAAAGGGCTCGATACTCACTTCAAAATCTCCATCCTCGGTGGGCGTTCCCTCAACCACCTTGGTTACTGTTACCCCTCGCTCCGGAACCACCGGTTCATCAAAGATGTTGGTGATGGTAAGCTCGGTTACCATATTTTCCTTGATTTCCACCACAACGTAATCGGGGCCGTCATTATTTTCAGGGACGGGCTTGGAGTATTCAACGCGGTCCGCTCCTTGAGTATCACTTTCCCAAACACGATACGTACCCTGCGCTAATATAATATCCGGATTCGTATCTCCATTGGTATTTTTCACAATGGGGACAAACATAGGACCGTTGTTTGAAGTCGTCTTCATATTTTCAGATCCATTACCGGATTCATAGGCCTCGATAGCTATCTCGTAGCCTTCCGAAGGTCCTTCACCTTCAACACGCTTGATAACTCTCAAGATGCCCTCAGGATCCTCCGGATCCGTGGGAGTCTTCCCTAGAAACAATACATGGGAGATGCCAAAGGGAATCGGTTCGCCTGGATCAAAAGCTACGAATGCCTCGGAAGGAATATCTTTGTACTCTACAGTAGCATGGAGGTTGCGGTTAAAGGCCTGACCTTGATTATCAATATATTTTCCAATTATAGGATCGTTTACAGGGTCATCAATTAGCATACCTTGGCTGGTGAAAATCCCGCCGCCTGCTTGTTCGGAAGCGGCTTTAATATAATAGGCTTCAATTTCTATTTCAAACTTATCTTCCAACCATGGGATCAGAGCTTGGGGTTGATTGGAATCCTTAATCTCATTATTGCCTTCGGGATAATTATCAACTTTTATTGCTTTAATTTCCTGGTCTCCATTGCCATTGGATACTGCAAAAGCACTGAACAGGCTAAAGGAGAATGCCATCAAAAACACCAGGGTCAATGCTATGAATCTACTTTTAGTAAGTTTCATTATTTTTCACCCCTTTCAGAGGAACCAATGGATAAAACCCAACCTTTCTTAAATGATCTTAGCCTTTTGTAAGATTATGTTTGTTTGTATTATAACATCCCTCCCTTAAGGGTCCTGTTGGAAACTTCCCATTGAATAGTTAAATCAGGACCTAAAAAAGACCGCCAGGAATAACCTTGGCAGTCGGACGATCCTAGTGTAACGAAAAGAGGGTTACACCGTAGACTCTTGACTTTGCGTCTTCATCTTTCGATGAGTTTGCCTTTATCAAAAATATAATAAATGATAAAAAGGAAACTATTTGTGACCGTGTTTATGTAATAGATATATATCCTAAACCGGATGATTTAAACAGAAATTGATAAAAATTGTCAAAGAAAATTAGCACAAAGGGGACGGAGCATTCCCGTAATCGTCTTAAATAGGATTTGAAAAAAGAATGACCTCGCGATAGAATTAGATAAGTGTTCCCGAGAAGGACAAATCTAAAACTATTGGAGGTCATTCTTAATGTATTGTACACAAAATGAGAAAATTAATCAAGTTACAGAAAACACGTTGGTCGTAGGGATTGATGTTGGAAGTAAGACGCATTATGCCCGTGCCTTCAACTGGCGAGGCATTGAACTTACCAAATATCTACGCTTTGATAATACCGCGGAAGGCTTTAAAGTATTGGATCGGTGGATTGCAGAGTTACAGAAAAAACATCACTTATCTGAGTTCTTGCTCGGCGCTGAACCTACCGGACATTACTGGTACGCCTTGGCGGATCATTTAAAAGCTAAAAAGAGCCCCTTGGTTTTAGTGAACTCTACCCATGTAAAGCAGAGTAAAGCCTTGGATGATAATAATCCATCCAAAAGTGATAAAAAAGACCCGAAAGTCATCGCAAAACTAGTAATTGATGGGCGGTACAGCTATCCCCATATCCCGGAAGGAGTCTACGCCGAGCTGCGGATTGCCAACAACAATCATGTTCGCTTAAAAAGGGATATAAGCCGGATGAAAAACAAAGTGCAGCGCTGGCTAAAGATCTACTTTCCGGAGTATAAAGAGGTATTTAAAGATCCTTTTGGTGAAGCCAGTATCGAAGTACTCTCCCGGTTGGCACTGCCTTCACAGATCAAGAAAATGGACGCCCGGTCCATCAATCAAATCTTTCGAGATGTGAAGATACGAGCGGTAGGAGTTAAGCGTGCCCAGCGCCTAATTGAGGCCGCTAAAGGAAGTATCGGCCGTAAAACGGAACCGGTGGCAGCAAGCATGGAAATCGAGATGCTGATCGATGAATATCGTATGAAAGAAAAGCAAATAGAGAAGATTGAACAACTGATGGAAAGCCTTTGTGAGAGCATTCCATCGGCAGAGACGTTATCTCCGATCAAAGGGATTGGACCGATTACCGTCGCCGGCTTCCTGGCAGAAGTCGGAGATATTCGACGGTTCCAATCACCGAAACAGATTCAAAAGTATGCAGGTTTTGGGATCAAAGAATCCAGTTCCGGGGATCATCAAGGAAAAACGGAAATTAATCGTCGTGGAAGAAAACTTCTTCGAACCACCCTGTTCCAGGCGGTACTTTCCCTTGTTTCCAACAATGAAGCTTTTCAAGCCCTGCATCAATACAATATCAAAGAAAAACCGAACCCGATGAAGAAGAAACAGTCGATTGTGGCCCTTTGTTGTAAACTTATTCGTGTATTTTATGCGATACTGACCAAAGATATTGCTTTTGACGGGGAGAAAATGCTGGAGGATATTCAAAGACCATCTCCTCCACTCGCCGCATAATAAAGGTTTCCCCAATAAAAGTAGCCGATTAGGATCTCTTACCAATAGATGATTGAAACAGAAAGTATTAGGATTAATTGACAGGATAACCGTTTGAAAATGAATATGTAGCGCTAGGCTGCGTCTTGGAGAACCTAGCAATCGGAAGTACCAAAAGAGTTATCAAAACAGGCAGGTAGTCCATCGTACACCATTAGAGCAATGACTCGGTAACGGAGCAGGAGGACGCCCACTTTATGGATAGGCAGAACGAGGGAATTTAGGACGTCTCGACAGAGAATGATCCGGTTAGACATGGGAGGTTTGCTTCCATAAGTGAATGTGGGTTTATACCGCCAAATAAGTAGGTAAGGACGCTTATTTGTGGTGCAAAAAAACCCATGATGTAGTTCCCTTCTCACTGAAATGACTGTTATTCATAAAGTCGCCTGTTTGATATATATGAAAATCTAAGCTATTGCGAGGAAAACGAAGCATATTTAAGATTATATAGGGAGGTATTCGGGCTATAATATGAACCGAATACCTCCGTCCCCTTTGTGCTATTGTACTAGTGTACTTAGGTTAGTCGTCGTTTTAAGAATACTCCAAAACTGGTGATCATAAGTCCCAGCACTGCGTATACTGCGTGGTGATACTGGCCGGTTCTTGGTAGTTCGTCGGTACCAAGAGGAGTTTCTTCATCCAGGATGATGTCTTCGTCCTCATCATCAGGTTCATCAACGTCATCTTCAGGTCCTTCCGGTGGATCCAGATCGTCGATATCTTCTTCGGCGATGCTGTTTTCAATGACCACGGTGATGTCTAACAGGTCTTCGGTGAAGGTGACTTCACTTTCGCTGATGGATTCGAAACCATATCCTGTTGGAAGGTTGACCTCTTCTACTTGATAGGTTCCAAGTTCCAATCCGGATATTTCAGCGGGGTCATTGACACTGAAGGTGTACTCTTCTTCTGAGCCATCTTCGGCGGTGATCCGTACGGTGAATTCCTGGTCCATGTCATCATCGGAAACCTCATCATTGGTTAAGGCTTTTTCAACGGTTAAGTTTCCGGTAGGTTCTTCCGGTATCACTGTATTGGTGATAAACAGGATAACCGATTGATTTTCCTCATCCAGGGTAACTTCATCGGAACTGATGGATTCCAATTCATAGCCTTCAGGAATGTCTACTTCTTCAATGGTGTAGGTGTCAAAGTCCAGATCCTCTACCAATAGGGGATCGTTTACTCCGAAGGTATGATCTTCATCGTAATCATCACCATTGGTAATGTTTACGGTGAACTCCTGGTCGTTTTCACTTACTTCTTCTCCGTTATCCAAAAGGATCTTTTCAATGTTGATGCTACCGGTGAGATCATCGGGATCGTCGTCCAAAATCATTTCATTGGTTACGCTGACCTCGGGGTTTAAGTTTCCTGGAGTGATTTCTACGGATTCGTCACTGATTTCTACGAATTCGAAACCTTCAGGAATGTCCACTTCTTCGATGGTATAGGTTCCAAGGTCCAAGTCATTGATGGTTAGTGGTTCTCCAACCACTAGTGTGTGGTCCTCGTCGTATTCATCATCGTCGGTAACGTTTACTGTAAAGTCCTGATCGATTTCTTCAATGACGCCATCTCCCATTACTAGGATCTTCTCAATGGTAATGCTTCCGGTTGGGTCCGGTGTGGGCGTTGGCGGTGGCGTGGTATCATCTATAAAGGTGTTGATAATGGAAATGGAGGTTGTTCCTTCGGGGTCCACCATGACCATAACCCCTTCTTCTGCCTCCGGTGGATCAAGGTCTTCGATGTCTCCGTTATAGGCCACCTCATCGGCGCCGCCGTCGTCGCTTTCCCAAATGTGATATAGTCCCGGCTCTAGGTTAAAGGTGTTGGTTCCTTCGGTGATGGTCTCTTGGATTAGCTCGGGCATTTCTGCGGCTACGAATCCTTCATCGAAGTCATCGGATGCTGGGCCTTCTAGGAAGGGGTACCACTGCATGGAGACCTCATATTCTTCCGGTCCGTCGCCGTCAACGATTTTTTCGATTTCAATTTCTCCTTCCACGATCTCTGCTGGGAAGGTATTGGTGATGATGATATCCGTTACTTCGCCGTCTTCAATGGTAAAGGCGATTTCTTCATTATCGGATGTACCATCGGAATCATTTTCATAGTAGGGGTCGGCGCCTAGGGTTTCGCTTTCCCATAGGGTGTAGCTACCTTCCGGTAACGTAAACTCGTTATCGCCTTCTTCGATTTCCTTAACCCAAGTATCATCGTTATCTTGGCTTTCGATGGTAACTTCGAAGATTTCTTCCGGTTCTATCGGGTCTATAATCGCAATCCCGGGAAGTTCCTCGGATAAGTCTTCGATGATTTTTTCGATGTTTAGGATGCCTTCAGGATCCTCCGGTTCTTCAAAAGTATTGATCACAGTCAATTCAGTAGTACTGTCATCTGAAATTACTACCTCTACGTAATCATCGTTGGTATCTTCGATGTCCCCATCATACTCTACCATATCCGCACCCTGTGCATCACTTTCCCAAACCTTATAGGTGCCCGGTGCAAGGGTTATACTAATGGTTTCATCTTCTGAGATGGGTTCTGTTTCTTCATAGTATTCAACATCGCCGGTTCCTTCGATGGTGATCTCAAAGTCATCGATATCACCGGGTTCTCCATTGACTTCCTTAGTGATTTCTAAGGTGCCTTCAGGATCCGGTTCCACCTCATCGTAGGCCAAGTGGCTTAAGTTTAGTTTGGTATTTCCCTGGTCCGGTTTTATAACGCCGGTGGCTTCCGCATCGATTAGAGTGTCATGGTCACTGGTTCCAATATAGAAGTGAACCGCTCCGCCTCCATCGCCATGCCGTTCAGCATCTGCGGTTATGGAACCGGAATTTTCGAATTCGGCATGCAACTTGATATCTGAAATATCTTCATTTTCTGATCTGGTTAAAACAAAGTGCCAAACAACCGAGATATCATCTTCATCTAATAATCCGTTGTCATCATCGGGTTTGACGCTAATATCAGTATCGTTGCTATAGGTGTTTTTGTGATCACTATTAAGACTAATGGAACTTGACGTTGTTGATTCTACGTTGTTTTCACCGTTGTTGTCCATGGCCTCTGAATCATCGGAGGAACCTTCAGCTGCAAATGCCGGTGATAGAGAAATGGTAAATACCATTGCCACAGCCACTAAAACGGCGATACTCTTGCTTCTAAATATCTTTTTCATCATCGTCACCTCTTTCTTATATCCTATGTTATAACGAACCTTTCTACATGATATGCCTGCGAATACCCTTCCTCCATAACATCCCTCCCTGGTATGCCTTCGCTTAAAATTTTCCGATGTGAGAATAAAAAAAGACTGCCGATGGATAACCATGGCAGCCAGACAGTCATAGTGTAGTAAATACACGGTAGACTCTAAACTTTGCGTCCCCGTCTTTCGGCGGGTTTGCCTTTGACAAGTGTGTCGTACAAAGATGAAATTGTAGTAAGACTTAATCTGTAGTGATAACTATTATCGCTTATTAAGTATATACCTAACTAATCATATTTAAAACACAAAAAATTAAAAAAATTAGTAAAACCCAATAATCTAGGAAAAAAGTCTGCTTTTAACCTTTGACATGGCAATGGTTAAGGGGATAAGATATAATGGAAATATATTTTCAAATTTCTTCAAAAAAAAGATTGCAGGTAAAGAATTGAAGATGAGGAAAAACTATAAGGGGTGGATGGGATGAAAAAAGGGATTGTAACGGTAGCCGTATTATTTCTTCTGAGTACGGTGGCGGTCTTCGGGTATACCTGGTCCGTTCGGGTGGATGAAAGCTATGATTATTTATCCAAGGATCTACACCGGCGGGCACTTCAGTTAGAGGAGCGCTATCCTGAAATTGTGCGGGTGGTGGAATACGGAAGGTCTTTAGATGACAAACCCTTATTTGCGGTACAGATGACGGAGAACATCGGTGAGTATATGGAAAAGGAAGAGGCCAACACCGAAAGAACCCATTATTACATAGACGGAGGAAACCATGCCCGGGAAACGGTAAATCCTCCCCTGGTCCTTCGAATGGTGGAGGACTATGCCCGGGATTATTATAATATCAGCAATATTAGCGGCTTTGATTTGGAAAGCATTTTACAGGACTCGGTTTTTCATTTCCTCCCCCTACCCAATCCCGACGGTTTTGATCTGGCCAAGGTCGGCACCAGTTCCATTGAGACCGATGCCGGATGGGAGGCCATCAGAAGGGTAAACAGCACCCGGTATTCCCATTTTAAGTCCGGCCTCAGCGGGGTGGACCATAATCGAAACTATCCCGCTTTGGTATATGATTTTGACCGTGGAAAGTGGCGAGATATTTGGGGGAAATATCCCAGTTGGCTCGATAATCACCAGCCCTCCGAGGCCTACTACGGTGGCCCCTATGCCGCCTCGGAGCCGGAAGTTAAGGCCAACATGGAATATATCTTACAGTATGATTTTCGCCAATTCGTAAGCTTTCATTCCCGGGGAAATTTAACCTACTGGCATAAATATTTTTACCCCAGTGCCTATAACGATCAAACCCGAAGGATGGCAAATATCATTCGTTCCGTTAACGGCTATACCGTAGCGGGGCTTTCCAGCGGAAGGGGCAGCGGTTATTTTTCCGACTTTACCGCCGCCATGACCTTCAAACCCACGGTCACCGTGGAGACCACCTCCCACCAATCGGTCCTGCCTACGATTCGAAGCAAGTACAGCGGGGTGTACCGGGCTATTCGGCACTTACCCCTTTATTTATGGGAAGAAGGGCAGTGCACCGGTTATCATGACTATAAACTGTACCGGGACGGAGAATACGTCCGGGACTTTTTACTAAAGGAATACGCGGAAGCCAAGGCGGACAAGTTTGGCGGATATGTATTAGAGTACAGCGGACCGCCGGAGCACAGGGATCCCACTTTGCCGGAACCGGAGCCAGAACCGGATTTTCCCGAAGAGGACTACCGAATTTTCGGTAGCAACCGCTACCGAACCGCCGAGGCCATCGCCCAAAAACAGTACCAGAAGGCAGAGACCATACTGCTGGTTCGTGGAGACAGTGACCAGGATATTCCTCAGGTAGCCGACGCACTATCCGCCAGCGGTTTGGCGGGAGCCTTGGACGCGCCGATACTGTTAACCCCCTCTCAACGTTTGCCGGACTCGGTAAAAGAGACGATGGAGTCCTTAGAAGCATCAAAGGTGATCATCATCGGAGGGGAAAATGCAGTGTCAAAAGAGGTAAGCGCCACCCTGGAAGATAGGGAGATTAAAGTCACCCGAATCAGCGGCGAAAATCGATACGCCACCGCCCTTAAAGTGGCAAAGGAGATGACGGCGGTTACAGAAGCCGAGAATAAGGCCTTAGTAGAGAAAGAGGCCTTGGAGGAAGAAGAATCGAAGGAAGAAGAGGAAATAAAACCCTTGGTTGAAACCGTGATCATAACCGGAGGCCATGCCTTGGTGGACAGTTTAGTGGCCGGACCCCTATCCCATAAGAACGGGTACCCGATCCTACTGGTTGGAGATCAAGTGGGGGCGTCCCTGGAGGATTTTCTAACGGAGCAGAGGGTGGAAAATGCCAAGATTGTAGGAGGAGCGTCGGTGGTGTCGGAAACTGTGGAAAAAGAGCTAACGGATCTGCTTCCGGGAACGGTGGAACGGATCAGTGGAGATAACCGCTACCTAACCAGCCTTCATATGGCGGATAAGTATTTTTCCGAAGCGCCGGAGGTGTTACTGGTAAACGGCACATCCTTTGTGGACGCCGTGGCGGGATCCATTCTTCAAAAACCCATTCTTTATACCCGCAGCAATGAGCTGTATGAATCGGCGACTTCCTACTTGGAACAATGGGAGCATTTTTATTTACTCGGAGGACAGGGAGCCATCAGTAATCGGGTAATGATTGATGCCTATGATAAAATTCATTAATAAGATCTATGAGTAAAATTCATGATGAAAAACAAATAGAGGAGCGATGACATTGATAAAAAAAATTTTAGTTTTGCTAGTTGTGGGGTTCATGCTTTTGTTAGCCGCCTGTAACAGTACCACGGAGGATCCCGGGGAAGAAGCAGAAGATGAAAACGGGGTGGCCGAGGAAGAAGTAGCAGAAGAAGAGGAAGAACCGGCGGATGATACGGAAGAAGAGGTCTCCGAGGAAGAGGATACCGATGAAGAGGATACAAATGAGGAAACCGAGAAAGATCCGGAAGAGGATCCCGAGGAAAGGGACACCGCTGAAGGGGAGCTGAACTTAGAAAGTTTTTACGGCCGATGGGAACAGGAGGCCACAGAGGAAACGGGAGATCCATTGATTCTGGAAATCGGCATGGCCGAGGCGGAGGAAGCCGAGGATCAGGAAGAGGCTTTTGAGTACATTCGTTTCGGATACCCGGGCTCCGCCTTTTTCCCGATGGAAAAGGTAATGGAAGTAAAAAGCTCCGAGGAGGCGGATTACGACTTTGTGGTATCCCCCGTACTGGAGACCGGAGAGAGTGGAACCACCTTTGAAGGTGATCTTGATGCCAGGTACCACTATAGTATTCACTGGGTGGATGAGGACCGTTTGGCACTGATTTACCACCACCCTGATGAAGATGCGGTGGAGATGATTTATAATCGCAACTAAGAAATAAAAAATAAATTTATGAGAATGATAAAAAGGAGGGCTCCCTAGATTTAGGGAAGGCCTCTCTTCTTATTATCTTTTCCGGTTAGATAATCGTTGTTTGTTGACATAAGTCAATAGACCTATAAAATTCAGCGACTAAATAGTGCTAAAGCCTCAAAAACACTTTACTGGGAAAAAGTAATTGAAAAATCAAAAAATTACATATATAATAAAAAGGGCAATATAAAATTT
>NZ_SUMG01000012.1 GCF_009910325.1 Isachenkonia alkalipeptolytica | reverse complement strand
TATGAAAATAAAGTTATATATTTGTTTTCCGTTTTTCACAACTCTCTACTAAGGAACCATGAGATTTTTATAATCAAAGGCACTACTGTTCTCAGTAAAAAAGCAGTGAAATGTTATTCCAGTAGGAAAAGGAGAAGAACTATGAAGGATAAATACATAGTACACTTTTTTAGTAAAACAAAGAAAAAAATGATTGATTTTATTGATCAGCAGCTGGAAGAAAAGGGATTAGAGGAGTTGATCCCTTCCCATGGTAATATTTTAACCGTGCTCTACAATCATGGGGAGTTAAGCATGAAAGAGATCAGTCAATTAATAGGAAAAGATAAATCCACGGTAACGTCGTTAGTTGCTTCTTTATGCAGATTAGGGTATGTTAAGAAAAAAGTATCCGACAAGGATAAACGGATTACTTATATATCTTTATCGGATAAAGGGAAGAGCATAAAAAATCAGTATCTCAGTATTTCAGAAGAAGTTCAATCCACAGCTTTTAAGAACTTTACCGAGGAAGAAAAAAAAGAGTTTATGCGTCTGTTAAAAAGAATGAATATGAACTTTAGCACAGAACTAAAGAAATGATCGTAAAAAAAGAGAAACCCTTTTTCATGGAGGGTTTCTCTTTTGTCATTACAAGAATTTTTATCGATGGATGGTATCCAGCCTATCTTTCGGGAACAAACTCCGGAAGGGCACCTTCGGCGGCCATCTGTCCGGCAATATAGCCATGAACCGCTGCGTCGGGAATTGCATTGGAACCGAGACGATTGCTACCGTGAACGCCTCCGACAACTTCCCCGGCGGCAAATAAACCGGGAATGACCTCTCCGTAAATGTCTTGCACCTCTGTTCTGTCAGAAATGGTCAGTCCTCCCATGGTATGATGCACGGAAGGCCATTGAGGTACGGCATAATAGGGTCCTTCATCGATAGAAAGCATACTTCCCGTATCAATTTGCTTTCCAAATTCAGGATCCTCTCCATCGGCAACATAAGAATTATGGTCAAGGATGGTTTCATTCAATGATTCACCGGGCATTGACACACTTTCTCCCTGATACTCATGATCATTGATCATATCCGCTAATTCTTCCAGGCTATCCGCCTTAAAAACTCGATCGGAATCGATCATCTCATTTAACTGAGATTCTTCAATAAATCCGCCTTTTTCAACAATTTCCTGGCCGAAAATGGCGAAGGTTGGAAATCCTCCGCTTTCTTGGGCTGCTCGAGCACATACGTCTCGTCGCCCCCCTTCATTCACGTAACGATTACCCTCTACATCAACGTACACTACGCCGGAACTGGGTCCGCTAAAGGGAATTAGGGCGGCGGCGTCAAGTCTACCGTTTTCCGGGTTGGAAAATGGATACAGTTGAATATAGGACATATGCTTTGTACCGGCGCCAATGGCCTGGGCGATAGTAATTCCTTCACCGGTGGCACCAACATGATTACTGGTCAGGTCATCTTCGCTGAGAGTTGGAACATGGGTTGAGCGCATTTCTTCATTTCCGCTGAATCCTCCGGTGGTAAGCACCACTCCGTTTTCAGCTTTAATATTTTTCATGCCGTCGTTGGTTTCAACTCTGATACCGACAACCCGCTGTTCTTCGGTATTATCTCGATAAATCTGAACCATCTTGGTATTTAGCATAACTTCCGTAGAGGTTTCATCCAGCATCTTTCGTTGAACCGAAACGATATCCGCTCCTATTCCATTGATGGTTGTATAGGTTCGGTAACCATAGTGGCCTCCCGGTCGAGTGATGGACTCTCGGACTTCCAGCCCATTTTCCAACATCATATCCAGAAAAACCGGAGCCCCATAAACAAAGTTCTCTACAAGCTTTTCATCACTAAAGTTATCGCCACCTTCTAAGGTGTCTTCGATATGCTGCTCTGCTGAATCCGGTTCCAGATTAAGCTTATCATACAAATCATCGGCAATACGGCTGGTATGGGAGGCGTACACCCCTCCATTAATTTGAGAGTTTCCGCCAAGTGCGGGCATCTTATCAATTAGAAGGGTCTCCGCTCCTGAAGTTGAAGCATTTTCAGCCGCCGCCAGTCCGGCAAAACCACCACCGACGACCACTACGTCATAGGTATCATCCCAGGATTCCGGAATTTCCCCGGAACTCAGGGCGACAGGATCACTTGATTCTTCTTCGGCTACATCCCCGGATTCCGCTGCCTTAAATTCATCAACAACGCCTCCGGCCTCTTCAATGGCATTCGTAACTGCGGTGATTACGCCATTACTGGTCTCGGTAGCCCCGGACACCGCATCGATGCTTACGCTTTGTTTTTCAACAATTTCCTTTGGAATCTCTTCCAATGCCGCATCGGAAACTCCTTCGGTTTCGTCATGCTGTATGATTTCAATGGATTCCACGGCGGTTTCACTTAAGGTAACCTCCACCGTCATGGGTTTGTAACCGTCAACTTCCATCAGGTACTCTCCTTCGGTCATCGGTGTTATTTCCGATGATTCTTCCGAAGCTTCCCCTCCGTCGGCCTCATCGCCACAGGCTGCTAGAGAAAATACCATCCCCAGAATCAGTAGCAAGATCATTGTTTTTTTAAAATTTTTCATTTGATTTCGACCTCCTTATGTCTTCTTTTTTACCGTAACGATGCTCTTACAGGGTAACTGAACTGTAATTATTTCAAACTGTTTCTTACCACCTCCCAGGACGTTAGAATATTAACGATTATGAATATAGACTCTTGAAACGGTGATAAAAGTACACATTCCATAACCGAAATAATAGTTTGTCATCAAACTAAATAACCAATAAAAATATACAACAAAAAATGGTTTGCTGTCAAACTATTATCAAAAAATCTTTATCAAAAAAAATGCCTGTAGTAAATATCAACTCTCAAGCCCCTTTCATAGACAAAATGAAAATTAATTGATAAGATATTAATAATTGGAGTGGATGCTGTAATTGAAGGCAATGTAATAATCTTGACTATTGATGTCGGTTTAAAAAAATTTAACCAAGGAGGACAATATGAGACAGGAAAAAGTTAATAACATGGATTTTTTTTCGGAAATGTCCGAACATCAAATTTCATCGTCGGAATTTTTTAGTTATGTTCTACTGGACTCCTTAGGTAGAAATTTTGGTCTTACAAATGTGGTGATTGCTTACTTTGATACAAACGGGGAATTTTTATCCTGGATCAATAGCGAAGGTCTTTTAGTCGATGGAAAAGAACATCCTTACCGATCTTATTTCAAAAATGATCAGATCAGAGATAAAATTTACAAGGAGGCGGTGAGTGATGATTTGACCTATTTTAATGTGAACCCGCGACTGTATAAATCCACGGATTTGATCGAACCCGGGAACTACGACCAATCCCCCTATGTGGCCTTTATTGAAGAAAATTTTCAAGCCCATTATAGTATGTCACTGGCCTTTGGTATTAATGCCTACATTCAGGTTGTTTTTCTTAAATCTTCGGAAGAAGGGGATTTTACGGATCAAGAAGCGGACCTTCTCGAAAAAATCTATGTTTATATAGCCAATTCTTACAAAAACTTCAAGAAGCACGAACAGGCGAAAATTGTCTTGAATATTCAAAATGAGATCATTGCATCCGGTGAAAAAGCTTATTTGATAACCGATAAATTTATGAATGTAATGAGTTACAATGAGAATGCCATTGAATGTCTAAAAGAGGTATACGGCCCCTGGGTTGTGGAACAGATCAAAAGTACAAAATCCTGCACCTGGCTCCCTTTTTTGCTGGGAGATGAGGATGATAAGCTTGGAAAAGAAGGGGTTCAAATTCGTGAAATTAAAGGTTATATTTTCAGAATATATATTCATGATCAAGGGTACTCCAATGGAATTATTGATCGTTATCGCTGGATTACGATTTCGGGAAAAACGAAAGAAAAGCTTAAGAGAAATCCCAAGAAGATACGGATTCTGACCCCGGCGGAACAGCGAGTTGCGGAGCTGATGTACGATGGACTGACGTATAAGGCCATTGCCGAAGAACTTGTGGTTAGCTACCACACCGTAAAAAAACATGTACAAAATATCTATACGAAATGTGGCGTAAACAGTCGTTTTGAACTGTACAAATTATTAGAGGATAAAAAAGAATAAGAACGGAGTTTCCAAAAAAGCGTCTCGAAGAAGTCTTCGAGACGCTTTTTTTATACACCAAAATCAAAATGTAAAATAGGGAACATTCCCTATATGAAATAACGCGGATTCCTGATTGTGTTAAATAATTAACCAAGATATACTGACCATGTTAAACAATTAGCAAGATTCATAAAGTGTCTACCGTGCTTTATATCATGATGAAAATTGAAGTAGGGGGTGAGTGAAAAATGTTACAAAAAGGAATAATTACGAATGTCCAGCGATTTACAATCCATGATGGTCCGGGGATGCGTACAGAACTGTTTTTGAAAGGATGTCCCCTGAAATGTGAGTGGTGCAGCAACCCTGAAAGTTTAAAGCCTTACATAGAGCCGGGGGTATATGAGTCGAAGTGCATTTCGTATGAAAAATGCGGCTTATGTGTAGAGGCTTGTCCCGAGGAGGGGGTATTGAGTTTTAACGAGGGAAAACTCACTTCCATTGATCGAAGGAAATGTACCGGTTGTCTCGCCTGTTATGATGCTTGTCCTTCCGATGCCATTAAGCAATGGGGGAAAATAAAGACTGTGGAAGAGTGCATGGTAGAGATCCGAAAAGATAAAGGATATTATGACCGTTCCGGCGGCGGGGTTACCGTTTCCGGGGGAGAGCCTCTGGTTCAAAGTGACTTTGTGGCGGCCTTGTTTAAGGCTTGTAAAGAAGAGGGGATTCATACCTGTTTGGAGTCATCCTTTCACGGCGATTGGAAAGAAATCCAAAAGATTTTGCCTTATACGGATCTCATTATTTCAGACATTAAGCACATGGATAGGCAAATTCATGAAAAACACACTGGGGTAGGGAACGAAATAATATTAAAAAACCTTCAGAGGATTGCAGGCACCGATCGGGAAATCATTTTGAGAATACCCGTTATTCCGGAGGTGAATGATGATAAAGCCAATATCAAAGCCACGGCGGACTTTATTCTCAATGATCTCGACGGCAAGGTGAGAACTTTACAACTTTTAAGCTTTATGCGTCTGGGAGAAGAAAAATACCAATCCTTGGGAATGCCCTATGGAATGGATCATGTAAAGCTTGACCGGGAATCCTTTCAAAAGAAGGTTGGGGAGATTGCAGCATACTTTAACCATCGGGGGATTCATTGCCAGGTAGGAACAAAGGAAAAACAGTAACAGCAAGTATATCAATTGGCGGCATAAATATAAACGGAGGTGTTGTAATGAATATGAATCGTAGGAAAGCAGAAGGAACCCAGCCTTATGATCAGACCTATAGTCTGGGTTATCAAGTAAATCATGAAGACTGGTCTCCATTTCCCAGGGTGAACTATCTGAGACAAAAGTTTCTGGACCGGCCTTATGAAATTGATGTGGAACGACTAAGACTGGTGACCGAGGCTTATAAAAAACATGAGGGAGCACCGAGAAAGCTTCAATGCGCCTATGCTTTTGAGAATGTATTACTTAACACAACCTTACACATCTATGAACAGGACATTATCCTTGGAGAAATTGCAGCACCGGCGAAAGCTTCACCGATCTATCCCGAGTTTTCCGTAAACTGGATCATTGATGAAATTCTACATTCCCCCTTTGAGGAGCGGGCCAATGACCAATTTTATATCAGAAATGATGAAGAACGAGAAGAAATTGTAGAGCTTTGTCGGTATTGGCAGGGAAGAACTGTTGAAGATCATGTGAATTCCAGATTAGAAGAGGATCAAATGAAAGGCTCTCAAATGGGGAAAAAGATTTTTCAAACCAATCTTCACCATTATGCAGGGGTGGGCCATTTATCCATAGATTACAAAAAACTGATGAAAATCGGCTACACCGGCTTGATTGAAATCGCAACAAGAAATTTGAATAACCTGGATAAAAAAGATCCGGACTATGGAGAAAAACGGGATTTCTATCAAGCGATGATCATTATGCACGAAGCGGCGAAAAAGTATATCGGCCGCTATGGAAAGCTGGCGGAGAGTCTGGCTGAAAAGGAAGAGGATCCTAAAAGAAAAAAAGAACTGAACACCATGGCTTTGAACTGTTATCAAATCGCCGGAGGGGTTCCAAAGACTTTTTGGCAGGCATTACAACTCTTTAATTTTGCAACGACCTTAATCCAGGTGGAGAGTAACGGACATTCCATCTCTTATGGCCGGATGGACCAGTGGCTATCTCCTTATTATGAGGCGGATATGCAAAAAGGTACCTTGACGAAGGCGTTTGCTTTAGAACTTTTGGAAGTGGAGTTCGTTAAGATGAACAATCCTACAAAATTAAAGGATAAAGGAACGGTACTGGTGCGAAACGGTCGCGGTTTCGGCGGGGAAAGTTTGACCATCGGCGGTGTGGATCAACAGGGCAAGGATGCAACAAATGATCTGACTATGCTGATATTGGAAGGTTCCGCTCATACCCGTATGATGAATCCCTGGGTTTGCGTACGGATGCATGAGGATACACCGGAGGAACTGAAGATCAAAACCGTGGAGTGTATCCGTGCAGGGTATGGTCATCCCAAGATCTTTAATGACGGTCCCACGATTAAAGCCATGCAGCGTAAAGGCATGACCCTTGAAGAGGCCAGAGACTATGTGGTGGTAGGCTGTGTAGAACCCAGTCTTCCGGGCAAAGAATACGGTTGGCATGATGCGGCTTATGTTAATACTCCGAAGATGATGGAGATGGTTATCAACGGCGGAAGATGTCTTGATTGCGGTCCCCATTGTGCACGATGGGAAGTATGTGGAGGACAGGACAAAAGCATCGGACCGAATACCGGAAGTCTGGAAACCTATCAGAGTTTTGATGAGGTCCTAAACAGCGTGGATCAACAATTTGATTATTGGTGCGACCAGATGAGCAGCAGTCTGAATATCATCGACCGGGCCCATCGGTCACTGAAACCGGTTCCCTACGTATCCGCCTTCTTTGAAGAATGTTTAGCCTCCGGCAAGGATTTATCCGAAGGAGGGGCAAAATATAACGGTGTTGGACCCCAGGCCAGCGGCATCGCAACTTGTGCCGATACCTTAGCGACGATCAAGCAGTTAATGTTTGATGAAAAGCGAAAGACCGGTGGGGAGATTCTTCAAGCGGTAAAGGACAACTGGGCGGGGCACGAGCAAATTTATGCCCTGGTGAACAGTTCTAAGGTACATCACTATGGCAATGACGACGACTATGCCGATGAACTTTTTAAATACATGTTCGAGTGTTACTGCAGAAATATCAACGGAAGGAAAAACATCAGGGGAGGAGAGTTCAGCCCCGGAGTATATTCCGTAAATGCAAATGTCGCCATGGGCTTAAGCACCAATGCGACCCCCGATGGCCGAAAGGCGGGAGAGCCGATCTCCGATAATATGGGTCCGGTTCATACCGATGGTGGATCTCACGATATCGCAGGACCCACGGCATTGGTGAATTCCCTGACGAAAGTGGATCACAGTTTGGCCACCAATGGAACCCTGATGAACCTTCGATTCCCGGAGGAAGCCGTTGCCGGAGAAGAAGGTCGGGATAATTTGGCAAGCTTTATTGATGAGTACCTGGCGAAACAGGCCATGCATGTCCAGTTTAATATTATGAGTGCGGAAACCATGAAAGCGGCCCAGAAAAAACCGGAGGACTACAAAGATATGCTTGTGCGGGTTGCAGGATATAGTGCCTATTTTGTCGAACTTGGAAAACCCTTACAGAAAGATTTGATTCAGCGTACAGAGCTTCATTTTTAATAATCTGTTCCAGGGTGGCGGATAATTGTCCAATGTCCTCCACCCAATTACACACCCGCCTTACAGCAGACTATTTACTATTGGAGGTGTTTAAATGAGTATTCAATCTGTAAATGCATCGGGAACAGAACCTTTTGATCATACCTATGGTCTGGGCTATCAGGTCAATCATGAAGATTGGTCCCCTTTTCCCCGCGTCAACCATCTTAGACAAAAGTTTTTGCAAAGACCCTATGAGATTGATGTGGAAAGACTAAGGCTGGCTACCGAGGCATACAAAAAACATGAAGGGGTGTCCCAAAAGCTTCGATGCGCCTATGCCTTTGAAAATATCCTTCTAAATACAACGCTTCATATTTATGATGAGGACTTGATTTTGGGAGAAATTGCAGCACCGGCAAAGGCATCCCCCATCTATCCCGAGTTTTCTGTAGGCTGGATCATTGACGAAATTCTCCATTTCCCCTTTGAAGAACGGGAAAATGATCAGTTTTATATAAGAAACGAAAAAGACCGAAAAGAAATTTTAGAACTTTGCCGTTATTGGCAGGGAGAGACCGTTGAAGATCTTATTAATTCAAGAATGACCTACGATCAACGGAAAGGGTCCCAGGCCGGTGAGAAAGTATTCGTAACGAACGACTACCATTTTGCAGGAGTAGGACACCTGGCGGTGGATTATGAAAAGCTTATGAAAATAGGCTATAACGGTTTGATTGAAAAGGCGAGAAAAGCTTTTGAAGCATTGAAGAAAGAGGATCCGGAATATGATGAAAAGAAAGACTTCTTACAAGCCATGATCATTATGCTTGAGGCTTCAAAAAAGTATATTGCCCGTTACGGACAGCTGGCTGAGAAGCATGCCGCAAGGGAAAGAGATTATAAGCGAAGGCATGAACTTGAAACCATGGCAAAGAACTGCTATCAGATAGCAGGGGCACCGCCGAAAACCTTTTGGCAGGCGATGCAGCTATTTAACTTTGCAACCACCTTAATCCAGATTGAGAGTAATGGCCATTCTATTTCCTATGGTCGGATGGATCAGTGGCTGTATCCTTTTTATAACGCGGATAGACAAAAAGGAATACTGACAAAGGAATTTGCCCTTGAGCTTATTGAGGTTGAATATGTCAAGATGAATAATCCGACGAAGCTGAAGGATAAAAGTACGGTGGTTGTACGGAATGGTCGAGGCTTCGGTGGAGAAAGTCTCACCATTGGCGGAGTGGACCCTCGAGGTAAGGACGCCACGAATGATTTAACCATGATGATGTTGGAGGCGTCCGCACATACAAGAATGATGAACCCCTGGTTATGTGTACGCATGCATGATCAAACGCCCAGGGAACTAAAGATTAAGACGGTTGAGTGCATTCGTGCTGGATTCGGGCATCCGAAAGTATTCAATGACGGACCGGCCATTGAGGCGATGCGAAAGAAAGGGATGAGCCTTGAAGAAGCAAGAGATTATGCGGTAGTAGGTTGTGTAGAACCGAGTCTTCCCGGAAAAGAGTTCGGTTGGCATGGAGCCGGGTACGTGAATGCAGCGAAGGTATTGGAATTAGTAATCAATGGAGGGTCCTGCCTAAACAGTGAAGAGGCAATCGGTCCTGATACCGGAAGTCTCAAGACCTACCAGGAGTTTGACCAGGTGCTGAAAAGCATGGATCAGCAATTCCGTTATTGGTGTACTCAAATTCGCGGCAGCCTGGATGTCATTGATCATGCCCATAGAGCGCGTAAGCCGGTGCCCTATGTTTCCGCACTGTTTGAGGATTGTATAGAATCCGGGAAGGATCTTACGGAAGGCGGAGCCAAGTACAATGGTACCGGACCCCAGGTTGCGGGGATTGCCACGTGTGCTGATAGTTTGGCCACCATTAAGCAACTGGTGTTTGAAGAAAAGCGTTATAGGGGTACAGAGTTGATTCAGGCAGTGAAGGACAACTGGGAAGGGCATGAGAAGCTTTATGCTCTAGTGAACAGCTCAAAGGTTCACCACTACGGTAACGATGATGATTACGCCGATGAACTTTTTAAATACATGTTTGAGTGTTACTGCAGAAATCTTGATGTGGGAAAAAATCCGAGAGGCGGTTTATATATTCCCGGTGTATATACGGTTAATGCCAATGTAGGACTGGGTTTAAACACCAATGCCTCACTCGACGGTCGTAAAAGGGGGGAACCCGTATCCGATAATATGGGACCGGTTCATACGGCAGGGGGATCCCATGACATCGCAGGACCCACGGCGCTAGTAAACTCTGTAGCGAAAATGGATCACAGTTTGGCCACCAACGGCACCCTGATGAATCTCCGTTTTCCCGAGGACGCCGTTGCCGGTCAAGAAGGAAGGGACACTTTGGTTAGTTTCATTGATGAGTACCTGGCGAATCAATCCATGCACGTGCAATTCAATATTATGAGTGCAAAGACGATGCGAGCCGCCCAGGAAAAACCCCAGGAGTACAAGGATATGCTTGTGCGGGTGGCCGGTTACAGTGCCTACTTTGTAGAACTTGGAAAGCCCTTGCAGGAAGACTTGATTCAGCGTACCGAACTTCGGTTTTAAAGGGCCATTAGAATCGAAGGCCTTCGGGAAGATTTCCTAATAATTCTGAAGGGAAAGGTGGAAGTGGAACAAGCCGAGCCTTAAGAATCTTTGGAAAACAGTAGTGAGCAGGATGAATAAAAAATAATTAATTATAAATGGGAGGGACTACAATGTTTGAGTTAGATTATATTCTTGTTGGATTGATGCAGGTTTTCGGCTTTTTTGTCCAGGGAACCACAGGCTTTGGCGTTCTTATACCGTCGATCCTTGGTGGCTTTATGGCAGCCGCTTTTAAGACGCTGTCCCATTGGACAAATGTATTCATCGGTTTTCGGATCATAGGTAAAACGCTCTTTGCTATACGTTTCTTGACCCTTTTGGGTTGCGGGCTTTTGTCTGGATACGATTAGTTTCATTTGCTCCTGCTTGCATTTTTCCAATTCTTCACCACAGTAATAACCTTTGTCGGCGAGGACCGTAATCGGCTCTTTTGAAGGCTTCGGATTTTCGTCCGCATCCATCGCCTCAAAGGATTCCACCGCCTGGCTTGAGATGTTATGAAGCTGTCGCTGGTCGGCGGGAGAACTGACCACGTCTACCGCAGCCACTAAGTGATGTTTTTCATCCACGGCGATCTGAACATTATGAGCAATGTCCGTCCCATTATTGCTGACACTCATATGGCGGGCATCCGGATCCGTCACGGAGATCTCACCGGTTTCTTTGATCCTCCCGGCCATCGCTTCCAGCTCTTGGATCCGCGCTTGAGCTTGACGAAGTTTTTCTTTCAAGTCGACGGTAGAAGCGCTTTCGGCCGCGCCTTCATCCCGATCTCCGGCTTCGAGGAGTGCTAAGTATTTGCTCGCACTGTCTTCATAATGCTTCAGCATTTTTTGGACCTTGCGTTTGGTGAAACTCTTTTGTCGGGAATTGCTTGCCCGAAACTTGCTGCCGTCCACGGCGATGATTTGTTTCCCGTACAGGCCGAGCTCGTTGCACAGCAGACTGAACTCTTTAAAGATATTTTTTAACGCTTCGGGATTGTGCTGGCGAAATTTGGAGATGGTTCGATCATCCGGCTTTAATTGATCCAGCAGCCACATGACTTCAATGTTTCGGTGAGCTTCCCGTTCAAGCTTTCGGGTGGTCCGGATGCCATTTAAGTATCCGTACAGGAACAGCTTCAACAGATGACGCGGGTCGAAGGTTGTCGGCCAACTTCTTTCGTTACGCCATAGCGAAAACCCAGCCGCTGCATATCCAGCGTATCGACAAACGCATCGATCACCCGTACCGGATGATCTTCGGCGATCATTTCGTTTAATGTCATCGGTAATAAGCTAACTTGATCTTTATGCTCACCTTGAATATAGCGGGACATCGAACCACCTCGTTTTCTTTCTATTATATCATATAACCATTGATAATACAGGATTTCAGGGTGGTAATACTAATGTTTTATTGATTTGTTTTTACGCAACCTGACGGAGGTATTCGGTACATGATGTACCGAATACCTCCCTATATAATCTTAAATATGCTTCGATTTCCTCACGATATCTTAGATTTTCATATATATCAAACAGGCAACTTTATGGAAAACAAGAACAGTTGGAATACCAGGGATCAAATATGGGTTTTTTTGCACCGCAAACAAGCGTCCTTACCTACTTATTTGGCGGTATTAACCCACGTTCACTTATGGAAGCAAACCTCCCATGTCTAACCGGATCGTTTTCTTCTTTTGAAACGTCCTAAATTCCCACGTTCTGCCTCTCCATAAAGTGGGTGTCTTTCTGCTCCGTTACCGAGTCATTGCTCTTATGGTATTTGATTCGACTACCTGCCTGTTTTGATCACTCTTTGGATACTTTCCATTGCTAGGTTCTCTAAGACGCAGCCTAGCAATATACATATGGATTTCAATCGCTATTTCTTGTTCATTATATTATTTGATCATTGTTGATGCTATTCGTCTTACAGGTACCCTAGGTACCTGTTTTTTTATCTATTTATGGTATTATTTATTTCATACTACTGTTTTATACTAAAACCCTTCCTTCATGCAGCCGCTAAGAATGTTGGCCTTTGAATATCTTTAAGCATTTTCTCTGGATCAAAAGAGACCCCTTTAGTCAGCATCGCATAAAATATTCGAATGAGTTTACAACTAAGAGCCACTATGGATTGTTTTTTCTTCATCGGGTTCGGTTTTTCATTGATATTATAATGATGCAGCGCTTTGAAAGCGTCATTGTTGGATACCAGAGAAAGTACTGCCTGAAACAGGGTTGTTCGAAGGCGCTTCCTTCCGCGACGATTAATTTCAGTCTTCCCTTTATGAGCTCCGGAACTGGTCTCTTTGAGATTTAGGCCTGAGTACGCTTGAATTTGCTTAGGGGATTGAAAGCGCGAAATATCTCCTACTTCCGCAAGAAATCCAGCGGCACTAATCGGTCCGATCCCTTTAATCTCCTCAAGTTTCTCTGCAGAGGGGATGCGTGCACAGATGCTTTCCAGGAATTGCTCCGCCTTATCAATTTGCTTTGTTTTCAGCCGGTACTCTTCGATTAGCATCTCTATTTCCATGGCCGCTGCAACCGGTTCTGTTTTACGGCCAATACTCCCTTTTGCTGCTTCGATCAGACGCTGAGATCGTTTAATACCAACCGCTCGAATGTTCACACTTCGAAAAATTTCATTAATGGATTCCGCGTCCATTTTTATGATGTGAGAAGGCAAGGCCAGCCGGCTTAATACTTCAACACTGGCCTCCCCAAAGGGGTCTTTAAACACCTCTTTATACTCAGGAAAATAGATCTTCAGCCATCGCTGAACCTTATTCTTTAACCGAGAAATATCACCTTTTACACGCAGATAATTATTGTGGGCGACCCGTAGCTCTGCATGTTCTTTTTCGGGAAGATAGGGGTTGTTGTATCGTCCGTCAATCCCTAATTTCGCGATAACTTTGGGGTCTTTTTGGTCGCTTTTCGACGGATTATTATCATCTAACGCTTTACTTTGCTTTACATGGGTAGAATTCACTAATACCAGGGAGCTTTGATTCGCTTTTAAATGATCTGCCAGGGCATACCAGTAGTGCCCTGTAGGTTCAGCACCAATCAAGAATTCAGATAAGTGATTTTTTTTCTGTAAGTTTAAAATCCATTG
Source organism: Isachenkonia alkalipeptolytica (assembly GCF_009910325.1). Lineage (NCBI taxonomy): Bacteria > Bacillati > Bacillota > Clostridia > Eubacteriales > Clostridiaceae > Isachenkonia > Isachenkonia alkalipeptolytica. The sequence continues at coordinate 62,623 of NZ_SUMG01000012.1, read as the reverse complement.
ATCCAATACTTTGAAGCCGGCTGCAGTATTATCAAAACGTAGATATTTGGTGAATTCAATCCCTCGCCAGCTAAATGCTCGGGCATAATGCGTCTTACTTCCAATGTCAATTCCTACAACCAAAGTGCTTTCCGTAACTTGATTAATTTTTTCATTTTGTGTACAATACATAATGAATGACCTCCAATAGTTTTAGATTTGTCCTTCTCGGGAACACTTATCTAATTCTATCGCGAGGTCATTCTTTTTTCAAATCCTATTTAAGACGATTACGGGAATGCTCCGTCCCCTTTGGTTTACCCTTTGGTTTATCATTTATCGGAGATAGTTACCATAACTGTAGAACTCCTTGGTTTTTTCGATGTCCCGTTCAACTTCCTGAAGCAGCAAGGTTTTTTCAATCTTGGACTTGTTCCTCTTAAAAAGGATGGTTAGTTTGCTGGACTTCTTTTCGGGAATGCTAAGTTCAACAGTATCGTTGTTTGATTTCATGGATTGTTCCATTTGGTTTCCTCCCTTTATTTTTTCTACTTGTTCATTGATCATTCCGTATCCGCTTCCCATTTCCTGATCTCTAGGTATAGTATAGAACGAATGTAAGCTATAGATAACGGTCTGAGGGCTATTTTATGGTCCATCTCCGGGCGGTTTTGCATCGGTCTGAAGTTGGAGAGAGGAGATGCATAAGGGTGTTTTGATAATTGAAAAATATATAGCGTGATATAAAAAAATACATAAAAGACATATGAAATGTACATCAAAGGCATGGTGGGGTATACTTATTTAAAGAGGTAGAAATCTTTGCGAGGTAGGGCTACTAAAATGCAAAGCAACAAAAGGGAGGTTAAGCAATGCGAGTAATAAACACAAAAGATCTCATCCCCGTGGTAAAGGATTTAGTGATAAAAGCCTGTACGGATTTGGATGATAATCTTATGGAGGCGTTAACCCAGTCGATTAAAGTAGAGGAATCGGAACTGGGAAAGGAAGTGCTGGAGACCTTAATTGAAAATGCCAATTTAGCCAGGGAAAAAGAAGCCCCCTGCTGTCAAGATACGGGGATTGCGGTTGTGTATTTGGAGATCGGACAGGAAGTGTGTTGGGAAGGGCCCGGTCTTACGGATAGCATCAATGAAGGAGTGCGGCAAGGATATAAGGAAGGGTATTTACGAAACTCCGTGGTGGGGGATCCGATTATCCGTGAAAACACCAAGGATAATACCCCGGCGGTGATCCATACGAAGATTGTTGAAGGTCGGCAAGTGAAAATTACCGTCATGCCCAAGGGGGCAGGGAGCGAAAACATGGGAAGAGCCAGTGTGTTAAAACCCGCCGACGGCGTGGAAGGGATTATGAATTATGTAATGGAAACCGTTGGAAATGCCGGAGGTAAAGCCTGTCCACCCCTGATTGTGGGAGTGGGTCTCGGGGGCAGCATGGAAAAAAGCACCCTGCTGGCGAAGGAAGCCTTGCAACGACCCATTGGTGATCGCAGTCCGGTCTCTCATATTGCAGCTCTAGAAGCGGAACTCTTAACAAAGATCAATGACCTGGGCATCGGACCCATCGGGATCGGCGGCAGAGTTACGGCCCTAGATGTTCATATAGAAACCTTTCCCTGTCATATCGCCTCCTTACCCATTTCGGTAAATCTGCAGTGCCACGCTAACCGGCACGCCAGTAAAACCATCTAATCATGGAAACTGAAATGCCATCAAAACAATTTAAGTATACAAATCGATATACCGGCAAAACAATATAACCGAGGGAGGCGGAGGCATTGAAGATCAATTTACCACTAAGGAAGGAAGAAGCGATGAAACTAAGGATCGGAGAGGTGCTGGAACTCTCTGGAGAGATTTATACTGCAAGGGATGCAGCCCATAAACGCTTAGTAGAGACCCTAAAAAAAGGGGAAGCTCTGCCCATGGATTTGAAGGATGCAACAATTTTTTATGCGGGACCCTGTCCGCCGAAACCCGGAGAAGTAATCGGGCCCATAGGACCCACCACCAGCACTCGCATGGACCCCTATGTGGAACCTTTGATCAAACAGGGGATGATTGCCATGATCGGAAAAGGGGAGCGACAGGATTATGTCCGAGACCTATGCAAAAAGCATAACGTGGTTTATCTGTTGGGAATCGGAGGTGCCGCCACATTATATGCGCAAAATATCAAATCCATTGAAGAAGTTGCCTATGAAGATTTGGGAACGGAATCCGTAAAGCGCCTCAGGGTGGAGGGCCTTAAAGTTATCGTCGGTATCGACACGGAGGGGAATGTACTTCACAAAGAGGGCAAAGATAAATTTAAAAAGTAAGGCAAGTTTTAAAAATAAAGTTAAGCTCAAAGGATAAAACAGTATAATATTATTAGAGCAGCATCTAAGTATTCAAACAATAAGACCGGAGCAGCGGATCATTTTACAAGGAGGACTTATCATGGATAGGAAAGAAAAAGCAATGGCCCTACATCGAGAGTGGAAAGGGAAAATTGAGGTGACCAGCACGGTACCTCTGGAGACGAGAAAAGATCTCTCCTTGGCCTATACCCCCGGGGTTGCGGAACCCTGTCTGGAAATCGCAAAGAATAAGGAAGAAGCCTATAATTTAACTCGAAAATGGAATCTGGTGGCAGTGGTAACCGATGGGTCGGCGGTTTTGGGGCTGGGGGACATCGGTCCCGAGGCGGCGATGCCGGTGATGGAAGGGAAATGTGTGCTCTTTAAGAACTTCGGCAACGTCGACGGCTTTCCCATATGTTTAGACACAAAGGATCCGGAAAAAATTGTGGAAACGATTAAATTAATGAGCCCCACCTTCGGCGGTATCAATCTGGAGGATATCAGTGCACCAAGATGCTTTGAAATCGAAGAGCGATTGAAAGCGGAACTGGATATCCCCATATTCCATGACGATCAGCATGGAACCGCCATTGTGGTTGTTGCGGGGATTATTAATGCCTTAAAGCTCGTTAATAAAAGGGCGGAGGAAATCACGGTGGTCATCAATGGCGCCGGAGCAGCAGGCACCGCCATTGCCAAAATGGTTCTTAATTTAGGGGTAACAGATATACTACTCTGTGACAGACAGGGGATTTTGCACCGGGAATCCCCTTTTACGGATCCTAGCAAGGCGGAGATGGCGAAAAAAACCAATCATCATAAGAAACAGGGAACCTTAAAAGATGCCATGGTTGGTGCGGATATTTTCATCGGGGTGTCCGCCCCCGAGGTGGTTACGGAAGAGATGGTAAGAAGCATGAACAAGGATGCCATCGTCTTTGCCATGGCAAACCCTGTACCGGAAGTTATGCCGGATATCGCGAAAAAAGGGGGCGCCAAAGTAATCGGTACCGGAAGGTCGGATTTTCCCAATCAGATTAATAATGTATTGGCCTTCCCCGGGGTATTTCGAGGGGCTTTGGACGTTCGGGCAAAGGAGATCAATGAAGAAATGAAACTTGCCGCAGCCCGGGCCATCGCCGAGGTGATCAACGAAGAAGAACTGACCGAGACGTATATTCTCCCCGACGCCTTTGACCTCAGGGTAGCGGATCACATCGCAAAGGCCGTGGCCCGAGCCGCAATTAATACCGGGGTGAATCGCTTAAAAAATACAAAAGAGTAATTCAACGCCGAAAGATGACAGGGGGACGGAGTTTTTGTCATCTTAATTTCTTATGGTGGAGAAAAGATGACAGGGGGACGGAGTTTTTGTCATCTTATTTCTTATGGTGGAGAAAGGCATAGATGAGAGCCTGACGGAGTAATTGCCCCCAAAAAAAGAGTAAGGACAGGTTTTTGTCTAGATACAGACAAGGTCCTGTCCCATTTTTCATGTCTATTTTTGGACTTAAGATTTTGTGTTCTTTGGTTTACTGGTACTTGGTTCATGGTTCTTTCTAGTAATAAATATTCGGTTTCGCAGGCAGCACTTCGTCGATGTACAAGGACTCGTAAGGAAGATCCTCTATCGCTACTGAAAAATCCTCAACCGTACCATAAACTACGACACCATAGGTGTAGATCCCCTCTTCTTCAATGTAGTCCAAGGCGTCTTCATAAAAATCCAGTTTGTAAGGGTTGTAATCAAAGATTTCGATGAATTCCTCCCGTCCGCTTAAATAGCTGAGCCGGGAATGAAAATGGGTCTCGAAAATTTCTGCAAAGTCTTCCTCCACCCGGATGGGCTCCTCCCAGCGATCTTCCAGGTTGAACAGGGGATAGGCCTCGGGGTCCGGTCGGCTGCTTCCCGAAGGTTCATCCTGGGAAGGATTAAAACCGATTAAATGCATGGGCTGGTTTTCACTCCACCGGGTCCCCGGTTCTGTTGTACGAATGCCCACCCATTTGAAATCCAGGTCCCGGTGATCCATACTGAGGTCATGGAATTCCATCATGGAAAGGTCTTCCTCAAACACCACATGCATGGCTAGATAAGAAAGGGGGTTTAAGTCTTCCAAATACTCTAAAGTGATATTGTTTTTACGCTCTTGTTGCTCCTCCCGGTAATCCGTAGCTTCTTCTTCGGTAAAATCCTCGGACTCATACTGTCCGGGATAGCGAATCAGATCAAAACCGTCCCAAAGATTTCCCCGATTCTCCCACTCGAAAATTCCGCCGTCGGCATAAGACAGATTGCCTCTAGAGATATTTACGACATGGTTTTGGGTTTGGCGGTTAAAAAGATTACGAAGGGGATAGCGGAGTTCATAGTTTCCAAAGCCCTCCGACATTACCGGAGTAAAGGAAGATACCACATGGCCCGGCATATTGAGGCTGACGTAAGCCGTCATATCAAAATGAAAATCAGTCCTTGGGTAATCGTTTTCCTCCGCCTCATTAACTACAGTAGGGTCATAATGCACTCTGTCCACCATAGCGGATATTCCATAAAATACAGTTACATAAAGAAGTACGACGATCACCACGGAGGTAAGAATGACTTTTCGAAGTCTTCGATTCACCAGTTTATGTATGCTAAAGTCCTTTTTTGGCCCTGGGCTTTCACCGTTCATTTTACCTTTTTTTTCATCCTTATTTGGGATCTCCTCCCGTAAAAATCGATCGGATAGGTCCTCGGAGAAATACGCTTCAATGGACTCGTACTTTTCCAGTTCCTTTTCCACTAGTTTTTTTTCTTCGAGTGTGGCGGTGCCTTCCCGGTATCGTTGTAAAAGCTCTTTAAAATTCATAGGGATCCTCCTTTAGATTTTTTCCTAGTTTTTTTCTTGCCCGATATAACAGGGTTTTGGTATGGGTCTCGGACTCCTGTATGGTTTTGGAAATCTCCTTTACCGATAATTCTCCGTAGTAATAAAGGTATAGGATTTCCCGGTAACGTTCCGGCTCTAAGCGAAGGAGATGTTCATACAATCGTCGGTTCCGCTCTTTTAGAAACAGACTGCCCGGAGGACTTCCCCCTTCATTTACGGTAACAGGCTTTAAATCCATATCCTCTTTGAAAACCTCCCGGTTTTTACGCTTAGCATCAAGAAACAGGTTTTTCAATACCCGAAACAGCCAGTATTTAAAAGTCCCCGTGGGGAGATTGGAGGTGATAAAGGCTTTATAGAAGCTTTCATTGACTAAGTCCTTTGCCATGTCTTCCCTCTGACAGAGACTCAAGGCGTAAAGATAAAGCTCATTGTGGTGTTCCTGGTACAAATTATTCATGGCATCGGAATTCATTGAAACCCTCCTTTCACTTTATAAACGTATGAGCATCCAAAAGGTTACGGTGATTATGGAAAAAATAATCACTATAACTATAATAGCACATCCAGTGTATCGTTAAAATTTTTTACCCGGAGGGCATCAACCCTTGATCAAAATAAGGAGTGGCGATGGTTGGAAGAATTAAGAATTGACGGCGAAGGGAATAAACAATAGAATAGAAACGTAACAGGAAAGGCACATTGGTTTATACTATAGATAAAAAGGGGAGGGCTTCATCATGCCTGAGCATACGAAAATAGTGCGATCAAAGTTATACGAAGGACCGGTCAACTTGGCCTTGGAAGAGTATCTTCTCCGAAACTGCGACGAAAATACGGTGATCCTGTATCTGTGGCAAAACAATAAAACCATCGTAATCGGCCGACATCAAAATCCTTACAAGGAATGCGACGTTAAAAAGATGGAGGCGGAAGGGGTAAATCTGGTGCGAAGAAAATCCGGAGGGGGAGCGGTGTATCAGGATCTTGGGAATCTGAATTTTACCTTTATTTCCGGTCGGGACCATCACGATATCACCCGGCAGTACAAAGTGATTTTAAAGGCCTTGGAAAGTTACGGCATCTACGGCGAGATTTCCGGTCGAAATGACCTGACCGTTGATGGGCAAAAATTTTCAGGAAATGCCTTTATGAATCATAAAGAGGTGCAGTGCCATCACGGCACCTTATTGTTGGATGTGGACCTGAAGGCCTTGCCGAAATATCTCACCCCGTCGCAGCTAAAAATCAAAGCGAGGGGCGTGGACTCTGTAAAGTCCCGGGTGGTAAATCTCCGATCATTGAACGAAAAGATCACCACCGAGGACCTGTCCTCAAAAATTATCGATGCATTTAAAGAGGAATACTCCTATACCGGTGAGATCGAAGAGATCGGTCCCGAAAATGTGGAGGAAGAAGTCCTCGGTGAGGCCAAAGCCTACGAGGAATGGACCTGGAATTACGGAAAGGCCCCTTCCTTTGATCTGACCCTGGAAGAAAAATATCCCTGGGGGGTTTTTGAAATGGATCTGTCTACGAAAAACGGCAGGATTCAAGAGGCCGCCATTAATACCGACTGCATACTGAAAGAGGATTTTATTCCACTGACAAAAGACTTAGTCGGCACCCCCTTAGCGGCGAAGGACATGGAAGAGGTCTTGCAAAACTCGTTGCAGAATCCGGAAATCATCCGGGATCTCCAATCCCTGGTTCGAGAGAAACTCTAAAAGATGACAGCGATGACAGCGGGACGGAGTTTTTGTCATCTTTTTCATTTTAATGACTTTCTTCCCCGCCATCGGAAATACAGTCATAACAACTCATAAGATCCCTGTTTTCTCCCGTAAGGAGGATGGTGAAAGTGCTCTTTTAGATTTTATCCAAGACCAAGGGGGAGAAACCTTAACAAAAGAGCAGGTTGTAAAGGACACAAATATATTAGTTCAAAGCAGCAACTTCAAAGCAGTTGCTTAGCCCAAAGGAGAAGGAGGTGTTTGAGTCGCGATGATTCAAACACCTCCTTTTCCTTTGGATCAAAAATATTTTTTATTTAGAAGGGATTTCCAGTCCCTTTGTCGAAGAAGTTATTAGACATCCATTGTAAGGAGTGATTATCTTGAAACATTGCCCGGTTTGTACTAGTGATGATATTTACAAAAGCTCATCCATGCCTATGCGGCTGGTGGTTGCTTTGGTTTTGGCGGTTCTGATTCCCTATGGTATCGTTGTCGCGTGGGTCCCCTTTGTCTTTGCACAGGCCTTTATATGTCGAAGGTGCGGAAACGAGACAAAAGCGCAAGATCTTAAGGCTTCGGATTGGAGAGAGCGGAAAAGGTGGATCGAAGAAGATGAGAAAAAATTCCGGGTTCTAAGGTCCTTCCAGAATCACTGGATCGATGACGGTGAAGGGCCATTGAAAAAAGTTATCTATTTTAAAGAAAATTGGATTGCCTATGCCTATGATGAACAAGAAAGTAAGGGTAATATAATTGAAGGCTATGATGAAAAAGAAAAGAAACTGCAGCTGGGTGGAGAAGTAAACTTTCCCAATGTGTTTTCCCGTGAAGGAATGAAGGCTTTTCTTACGGAAAAAGAACTGAAAAACCTGACAATGAACGCCGAGGAGGAGTTGAAAAACTTCATGGAACAAGAGGGAAGACTTCATCGGATTGCGACAGAGAAGATCTAAACCTGGGGATCTCAGGTTTTTTTTGTAATTTTTTTTGGTTTTCTAGGCTGGCACAGGTGCTAAAGAAATTAAAGCCTCATTTCCTGGGTAAATATAAAGAAAAACACAGGAGGGTGCAACATGGGATATTATGAAAGACCGGAATATGAAGTACTGTTGTCGGATAAGCCCTTTGAGCTAAGAGATTACAAGGAGTTTTTCATGGTTACGTACTTTAGCAAAGAAGATCCGAACTCCAGTGAAGGATTTCGAACATTATTCAGCTATATCTCCAGTAACAATGAGGAAAACAAGAAGATCTCCATGACGGTGCCGGTGATCGAAGGGAAAAATCAAGAGGGATACCGAATGTCCTTTGTGGTGCCGAAGCGTTTTGGCCCGAACCCGCCGAAGCCCTTGGATGATCGACTTACCATCACAAAAATGGAAGGGGGCCGATATGCTGTAATCCAGTATAGGGGAACTTCCAACAGAAAAGTGGAACAGGAAAAAGAGAAACGACTGCGGGAATGGATGAAAAAAATGGATTTGCCGGTGGAAGGAAGGGCAAAGGTGGCCTATTTTAATCCGCCTTTTATTCCCGGTGTGTTCAAACACAATGAAGTGATGATAAAAGTGTAGCCCAAAAGCACGCTAAGATAGTTTAGTATTTTCAAAATACCGTAAGCTGGAGCTCCTGGCCATGGTAACGATTATTGAGGGGCGGAAAAAACCCTTATGATCGCCGGAGGTGGAAAAATGGAAGGTAAAAAAGTGCTTGCGATCAATAGCAGTAAACGAAAGAAAAACACCTATGGACTGCTACAACAGTTAAAAGAACAGTTGAAAGAAAAAAATACAGAAGTTGAGATTCTGAATCTTTTCGATTACGATATTAAGGAATGTACCGGCTGTGAAATTTGCCTAAGGAAAGGAAGTTGTATTCTCCAGGATCAGGCAGAGGAGCTTATGGATAAACTAAGGGGATATGACGGACTGATATTAAGCACCCCGGTATATATGGGGAATATCAGTGGGAAGCTCAAAGTGTTTGTGGACAGAACCTGTAGATGGTTCCACCGACCGGAGTTAATTGGAGTCCCGACATTATTTGTAACCACCACGGCAGCTTCGGGAATAAAAGATACCTTTAGATCATTAGAAACCATCGGTTTTCAATGGGGTGCTTTCCCAACAGACAGCATTGCCAGAAAATCCAAGGATCTTAACAGACCTGTAGATGAAAAGGAGTATAAGAGCTTTTTAAAGCATCTGCATATGCCAAGGGAAAAATATCGGCCGAGCACCCGGCAGATGATTCATTTTCAAGTGCAAAAAGTCTTGGCTGAAAAAATCCTTGCCATCGATAAAGACTATTGGGAAGGACAGGAGTGGCTGGACAAGAACTATTTCTATGATACGAAAGCCTCGTTTATAAGTCGGGTAACGGCCCTTTTGGTATATAAAATTTTATACAAACGTATAAAATAATCCCTATACAGATACAAAATAACTGCCCTTGGATGTAGAGGGACAGGAAAGAATCCGTTTGGAGGTCAAAGAGGACGACGGCTTCATGACACGAAATTTCCTGGAGGAGTTAACCAACTGTATTTTCAAGTTCATGGAGTGATTAAAGAGGAAAAACCGTTAATTGCACTGTTTTATCGGGTTTAACGAGCTTTCACAAAAGAGTTTAGATTTGAAAAGAAAGTAAGATCAAAGATTCCATAAGGAGGCTCGGCAATGAAAAGTATAGTACTATATGTTTTAGGCATTTCTCTGGCGATAATAATACTGGTACCGGTTATATTTATCGGATATTTAACGTTAAACAATCCTTCCCATGAAGGTAAGGAAGCGCTCATGAGCACCAGTAATCCCGAGGCCCAGGCCCCGGCAGATAAAATCTACCGGGCCACCACTTTTAATATCGGATATGGGGGTTTAGACAGGAATCAAGACTTTTTTTTCGATGGAGGCAAAAATTCTCGAGGAGAGAGTAAGGCTGTGGTTCAGAAAAACCTAGAGGCCATGACTTCCTTTTTACTTGAACAAAACAGCGATTTTTTAATGATTCAGGAAATTGATCGAAAAGCCTCAAGAAGCTATGATATTGAACAATATGAATATCTGCAAAATGAACTTAGGGGATACGGCTCATCCTTTGCTTACAATTACAATGCTCTTTGGGTGCCCTTACCGGTTTTCAATCCTATGGGCTATGCCAATGCCGGCCTGGGGACCTTTTCAAGGTACCGGGTATCCGAAGCCCTAAGACATCAACTGGAAGGACAGGAGTCCTGGCCGATGATTTTAGCAGAACTGGATCGGTGCTTATTGGAAACCCGAATTCCCTTGGATAACGGAGAAAGCTTGGTGTTGATCAACCTTCATTTATCGGCCTATGACAAAGGCGGGGAATTGAGGAAACAGCAAGTGGAGCATGTTATTCGGTATATGGAGGAATTGTACAAGGAAGGAAATTATGTGGTACTAGGAGGGGACTGGAACCAGCTCTTGGGGACGAAACAATTGGAAGATCCGGAGTTTAAGGATCATTGGCCGGAGTGGCTGGTACAAGCGCCGGATTCCCTAACGGACAGCGGATTTATTTGGGGCATTGATGAAGAGGTGATGACGGTTAGAGACTTGGCAACGGCCTATGTGCCCGGCGAAACCTTTGAGACCATTATTGACGGGTTTTTGGTTTCCCCCAATGTAGAAATTTTAGAGGTTCAAGGACACGACCTGGGATATGAAAATACGGATCACAACCCGGTTTCCATGGAGTTTCGTCTAAAGAGTAAAGAAGAGAATTAGTCCTTTTCCCGCTTTAAGATCAAGGACAAAGCCCCGTCGGGATAGAGGGGGAAAAGAACCTGAACTTCAGTATAAAGGATGAAAATGCAAAGTAGCTTCAAAAAGATTGTTTAAAATATACAATGAGGTGATAAAATGACGGATTATGGAAAGATGATTCCGAAGGATTTCTGGGAAGCGGTTCGAGGGGGAAAATTTAATAAGCCCACCTCGGGAGTATCTCATGGCTATGCTCAGGCAAACTTAGTGATCCTTCCCAAAAAGTATGCCTTGGATTTCATGATTTTTGCCCAAAGAAATCCTAAACCCTGTCCCATCATAGATATATTAGAGGTAGGAGAAATAACCCCTCCACTTTCTAAAGGGGCAGATATAAGACAGGATATCCCTAAGTATAGAATTTATCAAGAGGGGGTTCTGGTTTCGGAAGAAGAGGACATCAGGGATTTATGGCGAGAGGATTTTGTATCCTTTCTTTTAGGGTGTTCTTTTACTTTTGAATCTGCTTTATTAGAAGAAGGGATTTCTATCAAACATATCGAACAGTCAAAAAATGTTGCTATGTACAAAACCAATATTGCCTGTAAGGAGGCGGGGATCTTTAGAGGGAATATGGTTGTCAGTATGAGACCGATCAAAGGAAGGGATATTACAAAGGTTGTAGAGATCACCTCCAAATTTCCCGAAGTGCACGGAGCCCCCATTCATATCGGCAATCCTGAAGAAATCGGCATACAGGATATAGACAACCCGGAGTATGGTGATGCCATATCTATAGGGAAAGATGAAATTCCGGTGTTTTGGGCTTGTGGCGTCACCCCTCAGTTGCTTGCCCTAAATGCAAAACCGGAAATTATGATTACCCATGCACCGGGGTACATGTTTGTAACCAACATAAAAAATGAAGATTTAAGCAAGGGATAAATGCTTAGAACGGCAGCATCCAAAAAAAAGGGAGTCCACTGGTAATTTAACCGGCCGGCTCCCTTTTGTTAGGCTTTTTATGGATGGATTATATGTAAAAGGTTTTCAATCTTATTTTTTAGGAAAAGATATAGCACCTATAGCCTATGAACCAAGGATAAAACCATAAATTGGAAGGAATACCGGGGGGGGGGGCGAAGAAAAAGAATATTTTAAAATGGGCCTAATAAGAATTTTTGGGTATTTTATAATAAAGGGAAGCTTGAAACGTATGAATAATATTAAAAAGGAGGAAGTTTTAATGAAGTTTTTGTTCATTCTAAACGACGGACCCTACGGAAATGAAAGAAGTTATAACGCCCTACGCCTGGCAATGGCACTGCAGGGTCGATCAAAAGAAAATGAAGTGGTAATTTCTATGGTGGGGGATGCTGTGAACAACGGCATTGCCAATCAAAAAACCCCGGAGGGGTACTATAACATTGAACGCATGCTAAAAGGGATTTTGGTGAAAAAGGGAAAGGTGAAACTCTGAGGTTCCTGCATGGATGCTCGTGGACTGAGCATGGAGATGATGGTTAAAAAAGCGGAGAAAAGCTCAATGGCAGAGTTGGCGGAACTCACGGAGAATGCGGATCAGGTAATGGTATTTTAGATGACCTTTTTGAATTTCATGATCTAGAATAAGAAAGGGATCGGCATTAAATTGGTGGGATAGGAAAACATCCGTCTAAAGGCGGAGGAGCAATCGGCCTTTAGAAGGTTCACTCCATTAATAATAGTAGTTATACTAATACTAGCAATGGGATCAGTCGAATGCTAATGCTATTGATTTTTCAAAGGCTGAGACCTTGTGACCATAGCCTAAAAAGGGTATGGTTGAAAAATCTTATGATGATCGGAGGGTTGATTAAAAATGTGTGGACTATTCAGATTACGGTTTCCTTCTTTTTGCAACGAATTTCATATTGCTTAAAGAATCTACCTGTGTAGAGTAACCGGGATTGTTCTGCCTATTTTTAAGAGAGCCTTATTAACGATAAGGAATAAAAAAACATCTAACGTTAAAGAGGAGGGACAAATCTGCCCTCTTTTTTTGCGGCTTAAATTGGATGAATCCATGATCCAACTGTTTTTTAAATGATGTAATGCCAAGATATAAGAATCCGTCGAAAGCAGTTGCCGGATCATATCCTTTACTCCCTCACAGGTAGTCTCCCTGTGATTTTTTGTTGCAAAAACCCGAAAGAAAGAGAACATAAAAATCGGTTTTTGACAGGAGGAATAAAAATGGAACTAAGAGTAAAGGGAAAAAATATCCAAGTGGAATATCTTGGACGAGAGGTACTGGACATTGAGGAAGTGGAAATATATGAGTATGATCGTATTGGTTTAGTAGGAGCAAACGGTGCAGGAAAGAGTACATTATTAAAAGTGCTGATAGGTGAGATGAACCCCGAAGCAGGGGAGGTCAACCGTCTTGGAGAATTTGCCTACATCCCTCAGCTCGAGGAAGGGGTTTTGGAGGAAACAAAGGATTTTGCTCTTATGGGTAAGCTTGGAGTTGATAAAATTGATACCCGGAGGATGAGCGGCGGGGAAGAAACCAGAATGAAAATTGCCCAGGCCCTTTCCAATCAAGCACACGGGATTTTTGCCGATGAACCGACCAGCCATTTAGACCGGGAAGGTATGGATTTTTTAATCGGACAGTTAACATATTTCCTCGGAGCCTTATTGGTGATCAGTCATGACCGGTATTTCCTGGATGAAGTGGTGCATAAGATTTGGGAGCTGGAAGATGGAAAAATTACGGAGTACTGGGGCAACTATTCTAATTATCTTCAACAAAAGGAAGAGGAACGTAAGAATCAGACGGCAAAATACGAAGAATATAGGGCGGAGTGCGGCAGATTAGAAGAAATCGCTGAGGAAAAACGAAGCAGGCTTTAAAGATTAATCAAAAGACCAAGGGCCGTGCTAAGAAAAACCGTTCCAAGGACGGGGGCCGACTCAGTCACCAAAAGCCTGTGGGAAGCAAACAGAAAAAACTGCAAAAAGCGGCAAAATCCATGGAACAAAAAATCCAGGCCCTGGAAAAGGTTCAAGCCCCTGAGCAGGAGCATTCCCTTCGGTTTAAGGAGAGTGAGGGACTAAGGCTCCATAACCCCTTTCCCATTATTGCCACAGAGATCAACAAGAGCTTCGGGGAAAAAGTCTTGTTTGAAAAGGCCTCCTTTACCATCCCCCTTGGAGGAAGAGTGGCCTTTGTAGGAGGCAATGGTGCGGGAAAAACCACCTTAATGGAAATGATCATGAACCGGGAAGAGGGGTTTGAAATATCTCCCAAGGCTAAAATAGGATACTTCACCCAGGGAAGCTATAAATATGACGGGAATCAGAACCTGATCAACCATATGCAGGCGGATTGTGATTATAATGTTTCGGAAATCCGGGGAGCCTTATCGTCAATGGGATTTACTGCGGTGGATCTAAGAAAAAACCTCAGAGTCCTCAGCGGCGGGGAAATAATAAAGCTGATGTTATTAAAGGTACTGCTTGGAAAATATAATATCCTTTTGCTGGATGAACCGAGCAATTATCTGGATCTACCGGGATTAGAAGCTTTGGAAAGTCTGATAAAGGGATTTCAAGGCACCCTGATTTTTATCAGTCATGATAGAAGGCTGGTGGAAAATGTGGCGGATGTAATTTATGAGATAAAAAACAAAAAAAATATTCGGATCAAATAAGGGATCATATATAAAGAGAACCAAGGGGGAATACATGGCATTTGCAGGCGTTGCAAAACATAATATGTTACAATAATATTATAAAACAATAAGGAAAAGAGGAGTGGTCCAATGGGATTATTCGGAAAAAATCGTAAAGAAGCATGGCATAAAGTGGTGGAGGAAATGGGCTTCCAACTGGTTGAAGGGGGACTTTTCAAGCCCGATAAGATGATAGGGAATCTCCATAACTGGACGATTACCCTGGATACCTATACCGTATCCACAGGGAAAAGTGCAGCCACCTATACCCGCATCCGAGCCCCTTATAGTGCCAAGGATGATTTTAGGTTTAAAATTTACCAAAAGGGGATTTTCAGCAATATTGGAAAACTTCTGGGTAGCCAGGATGTTGAAATCGGAATCCCTTCTCTCGACGAAAACTTCATTATTCAGGGGAATGATGAGGCTAAAATGAAAACCCTCTTTACCCATGAGAGCATTCAAAAAATCATCGAAGGCCAGGATAGGATCCGGCTGGAAGTCAAGGAGGACGACGGTTTCATGGGCACGAAATTCCCTGAAGGAGTCAAGCAATTGTATTTTGAGGATTATGGGGTGATTAAGGACGAAAAGCGATTGGTGGCCCTGTTTTATCTCTTTGGAGAAGTGTTGAAAAAAATGTCTGAAATGGACGCCATCGAAAATATCGATCCTCAAGTGACCTATAAGTAAAAAGCCAAGGGGACGTTTTGTTTGCCACCCTATGAGAGAATCACAGTCCTCCGGGTGGGTCAACTCAGCTTGTAAAACAAAAGCTAACGTTCATGGTAAAATAGGAATCAATTTCATTGTAATATAACATCCCTAGTACGCGGAGTAATGCGTGGTAGGGATGTTTAAGTTATAAAACCATGCTTCGTGTCAGGTCTACGTCTGCTACCTAGCCTCCGCCTTAAGACTGAGGACTTATTTCCCTTAAGGAGTAGATGGAGACATCCTGGGGACGGTTATTTAGATTCTCGATATATTTTATAATGAAGGGAGCCTATCTATATTAAAGAGAGCCTATCAATCATAAAGAGCTACTATTCTATAAATTTATAAAAATATAGAATAGGGCGCTACTTATAGGGGATATCTAAAATGGAGTCATGATCATTTGAAGGAAATCAATCAGGAAGTACTGAAAAAGGTATTAACAAAAATGCTCGGATAAAATATCACTGCCGCTGATTATGAAATTAAGAATCTGCAGGGAGGCACCAAGAGTTGATTTTTGAAAAAATAGAGGAGTTACAGATTTCTTTGTCGAATTAATTAATAATGAATGTAGAGATTAAGGTGAATTTCCAGAAAAGCATTTCAAGAAAGTGAGCTGATGATATTGGAAAAGAAACTGAAGGTTGCCGTAGTCCAGGACGCGCCGATTATTTTTGATCTGCAAAAAACCATGAAAAAGACCATTGAACTGACCAGGGAGGCCGCAGCCACCGGGGCAAAACTGATTGTGTTTCCCGAGAGTTTCATTCCCTGCTATCCCAGGGGACTAACCTTCGGCATGGTGGTGGGAAACCGTACGGAAAAAGGCCGACAGGATTATCAGCGCTACCATGATAACGCCGTGGCAGTGCCGGGACCCGAGGTGGATCGTTTAGGGGAACTGACCAAGGAGCTGGATGTTTACTTATCCATCGGAGTTACGGAGAAAAACGGCGAAGGCCTGGACGGAACCCTTCACTGTTCAAACTTATTCTTCGGACCGGAAGGGTATCTCGGAAGACACCGAAAATTAAAACCCACCGGGGCAGAGCGGGTCATTTGGGGAGAGGACGACGGCTCTACTTTAACCGTTGTGGATACCCCCTACGGCAAGATGGGCTCCCTGATTTGCTGGGAAAACTATATGCCCTTGGCGAGAATGGCCATGTATTTAAAAGGCGTCAATCTATATATCGTTCCAACGGCGGATCAAAGAGAAACTTACCAGGCAACCCTCAGACATATTGCCTTTGAAG
This sequence comes from Isachenkonia alkalipeptolytica, assembly GCF_009910325.1. Taxonomy (NCBI): domain Bacteria; kingdom Bacillati; phylum Bacillota; class Clostridia; order Eubacteriales; family Clostridiaceae; genus Isachenkonia; species Isachenkonia alkalipeptolytica. Next base: position 46,238 of record NZ_SUMG01000012.1, on the reverse strand, counting down.
GTCGGTGCTTTGTAATCATGAGCAATCAGTATGTGGAAAAATCCATGTATCCCACGGATCTTAACTATTATGAGGATCTCAAGGATCAGCCGGAGGTAATGTGTAGAGGCGGGAGCTGTATTATCAGTCCCTACGGAGAATATCTTGCGGAGCCCTTATTTGACAAACCGGGCATTATTACCGCAGAACTGGATTTAGAACAGGTTGTGCAATCGAAGTTCGATTGGGACCCCGTGGGCCATTATAATCGACCGGAAATTTTTGATTTTAAAATTAGGGAAAAATAATTTTGATTACTAACAGGATAGGATGGCAAGGTTACAACTCTGCCTATCAGAATCAATTTTGAGGAGGAAATGAAATGCTAAAAAAGATCACCGAGAGGATTTACTTATTAGAGCATGAACGAAAAACCGATCGGCCCTCCTTAGGACTGATTGTTGGAGAAAAAGGAAGTATGGTTGTGGACAGCGGAAATTCGCCGAAACATGCCGGAGAGTTTTTACAAGCAGCTGAAAAAGTAACAAAGGGACCGATAAAATACCTGGGGATTACTCACCACCACTGGGATCATATCGTGGGAATGGAAAAGATGAATATTCCCAGTGTGGGGAGTCGAAAAACCCAAAGCCGGCTGAAGGACATGGGGAACTGGAAATGGGATGATGCCTCTCTGGAAAAGCAGAAAAAGGACGGGGTATTCAATGATTTTGTAATCAATGCCATTAAAGGAGAAATGAAGGAAGAGGAAAGAAAGGATTTCAGGGTAGCCCCCATGGATATAATTTTCGAAGGGAAACTTACCTTTGACCTTGGGAACATCACATCCGTAATGCTGGAGATGGACGGACCTCATACGGAGGATACAACACTGATCTATGTACCGGAAAGGAAGGTGCTTTTCCTTGGGGATTCCATTTATGGATCGCGGAAAAACGGGAAGTTCGGTTATGACCGGGAAAAGCTGTTCATGCTGATTGAAGCAATAAGATCTCTGGATGTGGCCTATTATATCGTATCCCACGAATCCATCCTTGATCAAAAGGAAATGGAGGAATTTTTCGGAGAGCTGGAGCGAGCCTCAAAAGCGGCGGGGGCGGAAACCTCAGCAAAAGAAGGGGAAAAATAATTTAAGAAAATCTTCAATCGGGAGCCCAAAGGAGACGAGCCCTTTTATATTGAGTGCTTTTGTAATTGGAACTAATTGTATACTAAGCATTGAAAGGAAGGATTGTGACAAATGGAACTGCAGTATGAAAAATATACGAAAAATCAGCAGGAAAGCGTAATGGAAATGATTGGGAAGGATCCGGAACAAAGGGATTATCTTCGAAGTGTATTGGAACTGGAATCAGGGAAAGTAAGGGTTGTCTATGGAAAGAAGGAAATTCTGGGCCTGGTGCAAATTGAGCCGGAAAAGGACACCTCCTTTGTCATCGTTTACGTTCCCCTTAATCATCGTAACAGAGGCCTTGGTAGTAGGATTTTACAATATGCAGAAGAGGTATTACATCAAGAGGAAACGAAAAAGATTATGACCACCTATTCCATGAACCATGAAAACTCCAAGGGCTTTGCAAAAAAGCACGGCTATGAACGACTGTTTTCCAGTGCCTATTTAAAGCGTAGTGATGGGAAATTCACCATTGAACAGGTACCGGTAAGGCCTTACCGGGATGAAGATTTTGAGGAGGCCTTTACCTTATCCGCCAAAGCCTTCCATGAAATGCGTTTAAGGGTAGGGGATTTTCCCGATTCCGCCGTAGGTAAGCCCAGTGAAGGGATCTGCAGTGCATGGAAGCAGGACGCTGGGAATCGATACATTTATGAGCTGAATGGAGAAATCGCAGGCTATGGTCGTCTGGAAGGCAATGAAATTGAAAGCATCTCGGTGCGTACGGATCTCCAGGGACAAGGGATTGGAATGAAGTTTACCCGGTATTTATGCAATGAGCTTTACAATAGAGGCAATAAGGAAATCTATCTTTGGTGTGTGGTGGGCAACAAGGCCCGAAATCTCTATGATCATTTGGGCTTTCGGGAAGTGTTTGTCTCGGAGTTTGCCCTGAAGTCCATAGTACCGTAAAAGAAGCGTCCCATGAGTGGACGTTTTTTTCTTGGTCCTTTCCTTGATTACTTCTTGGTTCAAAATGATCAGCTGATATTACAGATCGATTATAGGGACAACTTTCGATAAATCCTTGGAAATCGGGTATATATTAAAGGAGTTACAAGTAGTGGATTGACTGGAGGCGTGTGCAATGAAAAAAAGAAAGAACTGGAAAGTAATTTTTGTATTGATTTTGCTGGCAAGCATAGTGGTAAGCAGCGGAATGGGTCCGAGACAGAGAGGGCCGGGGATGATGCGGTCCAGCCAAGTTTTTGTAGATAATGAATATGAATTTCTGGTGCATATGATCCCCCATCATCAAGAGGCTGTGGATAATGCACAAATTCTAAGAGACAATACAGAGCGGGGAGAAATGCGGGATTTTGCAGAAGAAATCATTCAAACCCAAAGGGAAGAAATTGAACGGATGCAAGGCTTTCTTAACGACTGGTATCCGGATGAAGTACATGCAGTTGATTATGAACCGATGATGGGAGATTATGAAAACCTAACCGGAGAGGAATTGGATCGGGCATTTTTAGAGGATATGATTCCTCATCATATGGAAGCGGTGATGATGTCGCAGCAATTATTAATGAGAGGACTTGCGGAGCATGAAGAGGTAGCGGTTTTAGCCCGGGACATCAGAAACAGTCAGCGGGATGAAATTCATCAAATGGAGGAATGGCTGTCAAGCTGGTATGGTGAGTCTTCAATGATGGCCTCGGATGATGACTCTTCCTGGATGACCTGGGGCCATGATTCCGGAGGAATGATGAGAAGGACTCCGTGGCCGAGCGTACTTATATGGGGCGGAATTATTTTAATCGGCATTGTTCTGATTGTGATTCTTATGTTGAATAAAACAAAGACCCCTAATAAGTCCCAGTCTTCCACTAGTCCATCGGCAAAAGAGATACTGGATACGCGATTAGCTAAAGGGGAGATCTCGGAAGAAGAGTACCAAAAGAAGCGCAAATATCTAGATGAATAAAAAAGCAAGTACTGCATCGGATTACCTTTGTACAAATAAAGAACAGCACAGTAAATCTTCTGTGTTGTTCTTTATTTAATAAAACAAAACAAGCTTTTAACATCAACTTTTGAAATGCTTAAATCACGTACATTTCATGGCTTAGTTTTTGTTAGTGCATTCCTTTTTGGTTTACAGTGAAGAATCAAAAGTAAGGGTCCCGGATTTGGAGTAAGGGATAAGAATCAATAAAAGTTGGCACGGGAATTGCAACTATATAATAGCAGGAGGGAAATTCATGGAGAATATAGGGATCGTAAAAAAAATAGAAGGCAGTGAAGCGATTGTGGAAATTCAACGAACCAGTGCCTGCGGTGAAAGCTGTGCTTCCTGCAAAGGGGGCTGCATACCCACTAAAAAGTATGTGGAGGCTATAAATCTGCCGGAAGCGAAAGCAGGACAGCGGGTGAAGATTGAACTGCAAACAAAAAAAGTACTGAATGCCGCAATCATTATGTATCTTTTACCTCTGTTAAGCACTTTCATCGGTGTGTTACTGGGAATATGGGCCGGTGGAAATATGGGAGACGGAAGCAATCAAGAGGCGGTGGGGATCGCTACAGGGCTGATCTTTTTAGGACTGTCCTTTCTCGGCATTCGTCTTTGGGACCGCAGCCGAAAAAACAGAGAAAAAGTAGAAATCGTGATTTCGAAAATTATTAAATGAAGAGATTGAATGAAGAATCACCGTAAAGTGTCTAAAAAAAGGAGGTGCGTCCTTTGAAAAACTTTTTCAAAAACATGTTGAAGTCTATTGAAGATGCCAATAAGCAGAATTTCGGCAAGAAAAAAATGGACTGTTGTGACCTGAACCAAGGGTCCAATGGAAACAACAAAAATGCCAAGCAAGATAAATCCAGCCATAACAGTGCAAAACATTGATTCAATCCTATTTGTGGGCACGTAATGAAATAGTGTAACTGATGGAGATTAGGTGAAGGGATACCGAATTGCGACAGGCAGAGAATAAGAAAAACTGTGGGAAATACTACAGTTTGTGTGGGGTTTCCCACAGCCACAGGGCAAGAAAAAAATAAAAAGAGGTGATAGCAATGTATTGGAATCAACATGGAATGATGGGAGGCTATTGGATCATGATGTTCATATTTATTATTATAGTGATCGTGGCGGTTTATCTGTTTATGGATTCGAAGAATAACAAGTCCGGCAGTGAGAACGGATCAGGAGCTTACCGGGAGAGAAATTCGGAAGAAGGGGCACTGGAAATCTTAAATGAACGATTTGCCAAGGGTGAAATTGATGAAGAGGAATATCAGAGCAAGAAAAGACTGCTGCAAAACAAGTAAAAAATGTGCTATTGAGGCTCAGCGGGATTCCGCTGGGTCTTAATTTTTAGGGTGTGTTGCGTAGAATATCCGGGGTATATAAAGTGTATGATATGCCACAGTAAAAGGGAAATTGAGGTGATAAGTTAATGAAGAAAAAAACAAGAACCGCGCAAAAGCTACAGATGATTCCGAATAAACGGGCCTTCGGACTTATTATTCTATTGTTAATGCTGATCACGACTTTTCATTATTTCACGGAGTCCAGAGACTGGCAGCTACATGATTTTTTCAGAAGGCTGTATTATTTTCCGATCATCATCGCGGCTTTTAAATTTCGTCTTCGGGGTGCGCTAGTGGTCTCGGTCCTTACGGTGATTCTTTATGCTCCTCATTTACTGGTTTATTTCGGAGAGTTGAACATGGAGCTGGTCAATCAATTACTGGAGGCGGTTATGTTTGTAGTGTTGGGTCTTATCACCGGCTATCTGGTAGAGGAGGATTACAAAGCCCGTCGAGGTCTGGAGGATCAGATAATCAAAGTGGGAAATTTGGAAAAATACACTCGGAATCTTCTAAACAGTATTGATACCGGGGTGGTGGCTTTTGGGGAAGAGGGAAATTTACAGTCCATGAACAAGGAAGCCCAACGAATATTTCATTCCCCGGAAAACGCACACCGCTTTATTCGAAAGAATCAAATTAAAAAGAAGCTGCAGCAGGCGCTTGAGACCGGGAGAACCTATTCCGGGTCGGAAACCGCTTACAAAACGAAGACGGGTCCCATGCTTTTTCTAAAGACCACCATTTTTCCGGTGCGGGGTGTGTCGGATCGAATTGAAGGGGCCGTTCTTATGATCGAGGACGTAACCATACTTAGAGAACTGGAAGAGCAGGTACGTCGGGGAGAGCGGCTGGCCGCTGTGGGAGAACTATCCTCCGGTGTGGCCCATGAAATTCGAAATCCCTTAGGCATTATCAAAACCATCAGTCAATCCATCCAAGAGGAAAATACCGATGAGGACATTAAGGAAAGCTTAGAGATCATTGAACAGGAAATTCACCGGGCCAATAAGGTCGTGGAGGGCCTGTTGGACTTTGCCAAGCCGGGTAAGTTGAAAAGGGAGGAAATCTCTTTTCAAAGACTCTTACGGGAGTTGGAGCTGATGACCGGAAAACTGGCGGAGCAAAACGGGTTTCGTTTGATTTTAGAGCCCACAGAGGAAGACTATATGATTGAAGGGGATCCGGACAAACTAAAGCAGGGGCTGTTAAATCTGGTGCTAAACGGCATTCAGGCGATGGAAGAGCGGAAGATAAGAGAGGCGGAAAGGCAAGAAACGGTTATGCAGGAGACAGATACGGAAGAAGCAGATAGGAAGAAGGCGGAAACAAAAGAAGAAATGGAAGCGGCAGAAAGACTAGAAACCGGGACAGTACGTATACAGTTGACAGAGCCAAAGGCGGAGGAGCTTCCGAATGGAAAGAAAATCCGACTGATCATTCAAGATCAAGGGATCGGCATTGACCCGGATAATATAAAAAAGATATATGATCCTTTTTTCACCACAAAGGACCGGGGAAGCGGTCTGGGTCTTTCCATTACCCACCGGATCATCGAGGAGCATCAGGGAAGTTTGGAAATCAAGAGCGAAGGGAAAAAAGGCACCGAAGTCATAATCGAGCTGCCCTACATTTCCAAGGAGGGAGGACGCCATGCATAAAATACTGATTGTGGATGATGAGAAAAACATGCGCTGGGCCATTAAACGGGCCTTTAAAAATCAACCCTATGAATTTCTGGAGGCCGCTGATGGTAAAGAGGGCGTGGCGGTTTTTGAAAAAGAACAGCCGGATATGGTGCTGCTGGATTTAAAAATGCCGAAAATCGACGGTCTTACGGCTCTGGAAAAGATGAAGGCCCTGGAAAAAGAAATGGAAAAGGAAGTCCCTGTGGTAATGATAACCGCCCACGGCACGGCAGAGTCCGCGGTGGAGGCCATGAAGCTTGGAGCCCTGGATTATATCTCCAAGCCCTTTGATGTGGAGGAACTTCGGATAATCCTTCGAAAAGCGCTGGAATACAAAGGGTTACAAGATAAGCTGAACTATCTGGAGGAAGCCCTGGAGCTGAAACAGGGAAAGCCTATTATCGGAAAAAGTGAGAAAATGAACAACGTATACAAAATGGTCAATCAGGTGGCAAAAACCGATGCTACGGTACTGATCCTCGGGGGAAGCGGTACCGGAAAGGAAATCATTGCGGATACCATCCACCGAAATAGTGGCCGGAGCCAGGGTCCCTATATTAAGGTAAACTGCGGAGCAATTCCGGAAAATCTGTTGGAAAGCGAACTCTTCGGTCACGAAAAAGGCGCCTTTACCGGAGCAGTGAAACGAAAAATAGGAAAGTTTCAACGGGCCGAGGGAGGGACGATTTTTTTGGATGAAATCGGAGAGCTGAGTCTCCCTATGCAGGTGAAAATCCTTCGGGTTTTGCAGGAACGGGAAGTGGAACCCGTGGGAGGATCGGAAACCTACACCGTGGATACTCGAATTATTACGGCCACGAACCAAAATCTCCATGAAAAAGTAAAAACCCAGGAATTTCGCGAGGACTTGTATTATCGATTAAATGTATTTCCCATCGAACTTCCCGCCCTCCGGGAGCGAAAAGAAGATATTCCACTACTGGCGGAACACTTTTTACAGAAGTATCAACAGGAGCTTGGGAAAAAAGACGTAAAAATCTCCGACGAAGCCCTAGAGGCGTTAATGGATTATGATTGGCCCGGTAATATCCGGGAGTTGGAAAACATTGTGGAGCGGACCCTGATTATCAGCAGCACTCCGGTGATTAAGAAGAAGGACCTCCCCCAGGGACTGATCTCCTATGGGCCGTCGGCAACCTCTGACTCTCACCGTCCCGGGGAAACAAGCTTTCAACTGCCCGAGGACGGGATCAATCTGGATGCCCTAGAGAAGGACTTGATCCTCCAGGCCTTAGAACGTACGGAGTACAATCAGACCCGGGCAGCGAAGCTCCTGGGCATCAGCCGCCATACCTTGCTGTACCGGATGGAAAAATATGATCTGAAAAAATAAGAGATGGATCGTTGGAAAAAAGGCTAAGAAAAGGAAAGGGGAGTTATATGTATGAAAGAAGAAAACAAGGATCATGCCAAAGAGCATAGCTCAGTTGAGGAGAAAAGCAACGAAAGGGACAATGGACATGGAGCCCATGAAAACCATGAAAACCATGAAGACCATGAAAATCATGAAAATCATGAAAACCATGGCAGTAAGGATGAGCACGGAGACCATCACGACCATCACGCCATGATGGTTGCAGACTTCAAGAAGCGATTTTTTGTTTCCTTTATCCTGATGATTCCAATTCTTATCCTATCACCGATGATTCAGATGTTCATGGGGGTAGACCTTCGGTTTGCCGGGGATTCCTATCTGCTATTTATTCTGTCCACTCTGCTGTTTTTCTACGGAGGAAAACCCTTTCTAACCGGGGCGGTAGAGGAGTTTAAGAAAAAATCACCGGCGATGATGATGCTCATCGCTCTAGCCATCACCGTGGCTTACGTATACAGCTCGCTGACCGTATTTGTACTTCCCGGAGACGAATTTTTCTGGGAACTGGCCACCCTGATCGTCATCATGCTTCTGGGCCACTGGATTGAAATGAAATCCATCATGGGGGCATCCAACGCCTTAAATGAACTGGTAAAGTTAATGCCGGAGACCGCCCATCGGATTGGAGACAACGGGGATACGGAAGAGGTGCCGCTAAACCGTTTAAAAGCCGGAGACAGGGTGCTGGTCAAACCCAGTGAAAAGGTACCGATTGACGGAGCGGTCTTTGAGGGGAGCTCTTCCGTTGATGAATCCATGATCACGGGAGAATCGGTTCCCGTGGATAAGGGAGAAGGCGATGAAATTGTAGGGGGATCCATTAACGGCGACGGCGTCTTAAAGTTTACCGTAAGCCGCGTGGGGGATGAGACCTTTCTTTCCCAGGTAATCAAGATGGTGAAAGAAGCTCAGGAATCCAAATCCAGATCCCAGCGACTGGCGGATATTGCGGCCAAATGGTTGTTTTACATTGCCGTGACCGCAGGGGTTGTCACTTTTACCCTGTGGATGGTGATCGGCGGAGACGTGGAGTTTGCCATTGTCCGGGCGGTTACCGTGGTGATTATTTCCTGTCCCCATGCCCTGGGCCTTGCAACGCCATTGGTTACGGCGGTATCCACAAGTATCGGAGCAAAGAAGGGTCTGTTGGTAAGAGACCGGGGAGCTTTTGAAAATGCACGAAAAATCAACGCCATCGTCTTTGACAAAACCGGAACCCTGACGGAAGGACAGTTTGGCGTGACGGACATTCAGGAAGTTGGAACATCTAAAGAGGAACTGCTGTCCATTGCTTACTCCGTTGAGCTGAACTCGGAACATCCCATTGCCAAGGGGATTGTAAATAAGGGTAAGGAAGAAAATGTGAAACGAATGGAAGTTGCGGACTACCGAAATATTACGGGAAAAGGGCTGGAAGCGAAAGTGGACGGACGAAATATCAAAGTGGTCAGCCCCGGATTTATGCGGGGGGAAAACATTTCCTTTGAGGATGAACAGTATGAGAAAATGGCTAAGGAAGGGAAAACCGTGGTGTTCGTCCTGGAAGAGAAGAAGCTGCTGGGCTTTATTGCCCTATCCGACATTATCCGGGAATCCGCAAAAGAAGCGGTGACAAAACTTAAAAGTATGGGTGTGGAATCCATTATGCTTACCGGGGACAATCAGCGGGTAGCGGATCATGTAGGACGGGAAATCGGGATCGATACGATTTTTGCCGAGGTCCTGCCCGGGGAAAAGGCAGCAAAGGTCGAAGCCCTTCATCAAGAGGGAAAAACCGTTGCCATGACCGGTGACGGGGTCAACGATGCCCCGGCCCTTGCCAAGGCGAATTTAGGGATTGCCATCGGTGCCGGGACGGACGTAGCCATTGAAACGGCGGATGTGATTCTGGTCAAAAGCAACCCCTTAGACGTGGTCAATATCCTGAAACTCTCCCGGGCAACCTACCGAAAAATGCTTCAGAACCTGGCCTGGGCAACGGGGTACAATATTGTTGCCATCCCCCTTGCAGCGGGAATCCTATATAATCAGGGAATCATCATCAGCCCGGCGGTGGGTGCGGGACTGATGTCCCTTAGTACCGTAATTGTTGCCATTAATGCACGGCTGTTAAGGATCAACTAGAAAAAAAGGACATAAAAAAGAAGAATATAAGAAACTCCGGAGTGTATGATACGCTCCGGAGTTTTTTTGGCACGGAAGTTGCTCTACTAATAGTGGAATGGAAATAACCAAAAAATTAGGAGGGTTACTATGATGAAAGTAGAAATATGTGAGCACTGTGCAGGAGAGGAAATGGAGGAAGTGATACAGGGTTTTAAAGATTTCGAAGAGGCGCTGAAGGAAAAGTCAATGACGCTGAATGTTGAAAAAACCGGATGCCTGGGTTCATGCCAAGGACCGGTTGTTCGTGTGAACGGCAAAGTATACACGGAAGTTCACCCAAATGAGGTTGAAGGGATTGTCTCAGAGGTTCTTAAGCAAGGGTAACCCGGAGTAAAATCGGGTGTGTAGCATATACTACAACAACTGTGGCATTTGCTAAGGTTTCATAAAAGAAATGTATAACCGGAGAGGAGACAATATTCAAAGGAGGAGTATAAAATGAATCATAAAGGTAAAGGTCACGGATGGATGATGGTGCTTTGTTTAATCCCTATAGCGGCGATTTTCTTATTGCCAAGGTTCGGGGTGGAGTTAGGTCCCCTGGGAAGAATGGCTCCCTATGCTATTTTTCTGATCTGTCCGATTATGCATATCGGGATGATGGTATTTATGTTTAAAGATAAAAAAGGGGAGGGGCATCATGGAGAGGAAGCCGTAGAGCAAAACCGGCAGTAGGGGTAAACTCTTGTTTTTTTTACAACCACGAAGAAGAATTTCTATACATCCTTGCTGGCGATGGGGAATCATGGTGTTGCGGTATCTAAAGATGCGCAGTGGGTTGTAACGGAAAGTTTGAAGTTAAATGGATTAATGCGGATTACGCAGTCTGCATTTAAGGAGGGGAAAAGAATGGGTGACTTTGTTGTAGTAATATTTACCGCAGGACTGATTTTCTTTATGATCAGTAGAGGCGGATGCTGCGGCGGCGGATTTAATCACCCACCGCAAAATCATGGAAATCAGAAGGAACAGACAAACAATCGAGGCACTGAAGAAGGAAGGGAGCCGGGGAGCGAACACTTAAAGAGTGGTTCGAATTTCCTGCTGATGCTGGCACTATCGGTAGGCATCGCAGCAGTAATATATTTTCTGTGATTCCCAGTGTATTATTTTCGGCCTAATCGGGTATAAACATATCAAACAGGTACTTTCAAAGGAAACGGGGAGCGATTACCATGAAGGATACGGAAAAAATCCGAAAAAGATATGATCGAATTTCAAAAATTTATGATGCGCTGGAGCAGCCCATGGAACTGATGGCCCTGAAGCAGTGGAGACGGGAAATGACGGAAGCCCTAAAAGGCAAAGTATTGGAAATTGGGGTAGGCACCGGTAAGAACATTCCCTATTACCCGGAAAGTGCTGACATAACCGCCATTGATTTCAGTGAAAAGATGCTTGCCAAAGCACGAGCAAAGGCAAAGAAACATCAGAAAAATGTGGAGCTCCTTCACATGGATGCCCAAAATATGAGCTTTGAAGATGACACCTTTGATGTGGTGTTTACCACCTGTGTTTTTTGTTCCGTTCCGGATCCGATAAAAGGGCTGAAAGAAATTAAAAGGGTCTGCAAACCGGAGGGTAAGATTATCATGCTTGAACATGTTCGCAGTGAGAAAAAAATCATCGGTCCGCTGATGGACTTGTTTAATCCTCTCACCGTTAACCTATACGGAGCAAACATTAACCGACGCACCGTAGAAAATATTCAAAAAGCAGGCTTTCATAATGTTGAAGTGAAAAATCTGGCAGGGGACATCGTAAAGAAAATCCTCATTCGAAATGAAAAATAAAAGAGAGGATTTTTATAGCCCTAGATCGAAGGGAAAGAATCATACCAATTACAAGGAGTGTTTTCAATGGATAAGAAAAAGTTAGAGGAAGAATTCAAAGAGGAAATAGGATTTGTGCCTCCCGGTATTATGGTAGCCAAAAATTTCGGGGAAGACTTTCAAAAGATTATAAGTGAGTATCATCACGAAATATGGGGAGAGGGTGCAATTCCTCTAAAATACCGGTATTTAATCGCCCTGGCCACGGCTGTATTTGATGAAAATGAAACCAGGGCCAAGCTGGAAATGGGTAAGGCCATTAAGAATGGGGCAAATAAAGAGGAAATCCTGGAGGTACTTAAACAACAGGTATGGATGAAGGGGGCGCCCACCCTGGTGCAAATAGTTCCCTTGATCAAATATATGGAAAGCAAATTCAACCCTCCGGAAGAAAAGTCACCGGAGGCGGAAAAATAAAGATAAAGGAGGCCTATCATGGCGGTTTTTGACCGGGAATCCAAGGAATACGATCAGTGGTACGAAAGTACCATGGGACAATTTGTTGATGAAGTGGAAACCAAACTGGCATTTCGTATGTTGAAGCCGAAAAAGGGCATGAAGGTATTGGATGTGGGCTGCGGCACCGGGAATTTCAGCATCAAGCTCGCCAAAATGGGGTGTGATGTGGTAGGGATTGATCTTTCCGAGGAAATGCTAAAAATAGCCAAGGATAAGGCGAAAAAAGAGGAACTGGCTATTGCTTTTCATAATATGGATGTGTATCATTTAGACTTTCCCGACAATGAGTTTGACGCGGTTTTCTCCATGGCGGCCTTTGAATTTATTAAGGATCCGAATAGGGCTTACGGCGAAATGTATCGGGTGTTAAAGCCCGGAGGGCAGATGCTGATCGGTACCATCAATAAAAACAGCAGCTGGGGACGTTTATATTTATCAAAGGAGTTTCAGGAAAATACGGTCTTTCAATATGCGGATTTTAAAACCAAGGAGGAAATGGAAGAGCTGGATCAGGATCATCTGATGGATTCGAAAGAGTGTCTGTTTGTTCCTCCGGATTCCGATGAAGAAGAATTTACCATGGAAAGGGAACAAGCCCTGTCCCAAAAAGAAAGGGGAGGATTTATATGCACCCTGTACCAAAAGCCCCGTTGACCTCCTGTGAAATAACCTATTTTCCCATTGATGCAAAGAACTATCTGGAGGATATCGATAAAGTGCTGGAAATCATCAAATCCTATCCGGTAACCGTGGAGATCGGCATACTCTCCACGACGATCCAGGGAAGCTCAAAAGAGATCTTTGGGCTGCTACAAGAGATTTACCATACCATGGATGAAGAAAACTGTAATTTTACCATCAGTGTGATGCTATCCAATATCTGCGGCTGTGATCCATAAAGTTATCGGGAGAAAATGCTATAGTCGTCGTGTGGAGATTCGGTTGAGCTTAATTTGAGGGGGATATCCCCTCTTTTTTTTGTATCAAAAGTTGGTAGAACTAGGGAAAATTCCCGGGGGGAATCGATTGACCAATGTGGTCAAAAATGATATTCTGAAATTGACCAAAATGGTCAAAAAATTATGAAAAATAGGGAAAAGCATTAGAAAGAACAAAAAGAATGATACAAAGAATAAAAGGAATGATACAAAGAACAAAAAGAATGATACAAAGGATATAAAGAATGAAATAAGAAAAACAGGATGGAAAAGAGGTGAAAACCATGTACTCGAATTTCCATAAACTAAAAGAAGAAAAGAAAAAGCAAATATTAAGCAGTGCCATGGAGGAGTTTCGTCAATACGGGTTTGAGAAAGCCTCCACTATTGAAATTGCAAAGAACGCTAAAATTTCGAAGGGAGCTCTGTTTAATTATTTCAATACAAAAAGGGATCTGTATGTCTATTTAATCGATTATAGCCTTCAAGTGATTGAGGGGTTTTATGAGAAAATTGATTTAACAGAACAGGATCTTTTTAAGCGCATCGAAAATGTGGGCCTCCTTAAATTATACACCCAGCAAAAGTATCCTTACGTTTTTGATTTTCTCACCTCTACCAGAGAGGAAGGTTCCCCGGAGGTTAAAGAGATTATTATAGAGAAGACGGAGTACATTTATAAACAGGGGATCTCAAAAATCTATCAAAACATTGATTATTCTAAATTCCGGGAGGATATCGACATTGAAAAAGCGGTGGAGGTCATAAACTGGACGATGCTTGGGTTTTCCGAGAAATCGATTAGACAGCTGGGCGGCTTTGAGAATATCCACAAATTTGGGGAGACCTTCCTACAAGAATGGAAGGCGTATGGGGAAATGTTGAAAAAATGCTATTATAAATAAGAATCAGGGGCCGGTAAAAAAATTAAAGAAAGAGGTGTATGACATGACAGAAATTGCAAGAGTAGAAGGGTTAAAGAAAGCCTTCGGAAGAATTCAAGCATTACAGGATGTGAGCTTCATGGTAAAGGCCGGAGAAGTGGTGGGATTTATCGGGCCTAATGGTGCGGGGAAATCCACCACGGTTCGTATATTACTTGGAATTATCAAGGCCGATGCCGGCGAGGTAAAAATATTCGGGAAGGACGCCTGGAAGGACAGTTTTGAAATTCATAAACGAATTTCCTATGTCCCCGGAGAAGTGGCCCTGTGGGGAGGACTCACCGGCGGTGAAATTATTGACCTGTTTATCAAACTCCATGGAGGGGGCGATCAGGAAAAGCGGGATTATTTAATCGAGCGTTTTGAACTGGACCCGAAGAAAAAAGCCAAAAGCTATTCCAAGGGAAATCGTCAAAAAGTGGGCTTGATTGCAGCGCTATCCGTGGATTCGGATTTTTACATCTTTGATGAGCCGACCTCGGGGCTGGATCCCTTGATGGAAGCCATCTTTCAGGAGGAAGTGGAAAAGATTAAAAAAGCCGGGAAATCCATATTACTTTCCTCCCATATTCTAAGTGAGGTGGAACGTTTAGCGGATAAGGTGGTGATTATCCGCCAGGGGGAAATTGTAGAATCCGGTACCCTGGATGAACTCCGACATTTAACCCGGTCCACCATCACCGTGGGCACAAAGGGGGACGTGGCTGCTATGGCCTCCTTAGACGGGGTCCATGATTTTGTGCAAAAAGAGGGACAAGCCACCTTTTCCGCGGACCCTGAATTTCTCGACGGGATCCTGGCCGAGGCCAGTAAACTGGGGGTAAAGAAATTTGAGGCGGTGCCCCCAACCCTGGAAGATTTATTTATGCGCCACTATGAAGGGGAATAGGGAAAGAGAGGAGGCCAAATTATGTTGAAGGAAAATATTGCCCGTTGGGAGATACTCTTTATTCAGTACCTCAAACGGGATTGGAAAAAAATCATTTTTGGATTCTGGGCGTGGGATTATTTTCTGCAGCCTACGTCCCTGCTTTTGTGGAAATTGCAAAGGGAGACGGCGCCCGGGGAATGTATGAGGTGATGCAAAATCCTGCAATGACGGCGATGGTAGGACCTACACCGGTAGAAACAGGCAGTGAATATACGGTGGGGGCCATGTATGCTCATACCATGGTATTATTTTGCGGTTTGATTGCCATGGCAGTGTCGATGTTGCATGTGGCAGGACATACCCGCGGGGAAGAAGAGGACGGTCTTACGGAACTGATACGCTCTTTTCAAATCGGTCGACAGGCCAATTCCTTCGCCGTAACGGTAGAAACCGTTTTTATAAACATTTTACTGGCTCTGTTTATTGGGGGCGTGATGGTCAGTTTCGGAGCAGATACCATTACGACGGAAGGCTCCTTCTTATTTGCAGCAACCGTCGGGGCAGCGGGGATCATCGGTATTGCTATTGCCCTTTTGCTAGCCCAGATCATGCCGACCGCTGCGGGGGCAAAGGGAGCCTCCTTGGGATTGATGGGTCTTATGTATATAATTCGTGCAGGGACCGATGTCTCGAATGTTGACTTATCCATGGTAAACCCCTTGGGGTGGACCTATTTGACCAACCCCTTTACGGAAAACAACGGAATGCCCCTGCTCTATGCCTTTCTTTTTACCGGGGCCTTAGTCCTGATTGCCTATACTTTGGAAGGATCCCGGGATATGGGGGCCGGCTATTTACCCCGGCGGGAAGGTCGGGGAAAGGCCAAGGAGTCCCTGCTTTCGGCGCAGGGATTGCTCCTTCGAATTAATAAAGGGCTGGTGATCAGCTGGTTGGTAGCTTTTGTGCTGTTGGGGGCGGCCTATGGGTCGATTTACGGAGACATGCAGGCCTTTATCGAGAGTAACGAATTAATCTCTCAGATGTTTTTGCATTCGGAAGTAAGCCTGGAAGAATCCTTTACAAGTACTATTATGATGGTGCTGATTATTCTGGTCTCCATCCTGCCCATTGCCATGGTGAACAAACTCTATGCTTCGGAAAACGGCCTATATCTAAGTCAACTCTATGCCACCAAAGTAACTCGGGCTCGATTTTATTGGACGAATATCGCCCTTGCCACCGCCGCCGGAATCCTGGGAATCCTTGTTGCCGCAGGAGGACTCGGCATCACGGCGATCACGGTGATGGATCAAAACAACACCATGGAAATCATGGATTTTCTCGCTGCGGGCTTTAACTTCCTGCCCTCGGTCCTTTTTTTCATCGGATTTTCCGCCCTCCTATTAGGCTGGGTACCGAAACTTGGAAAACTTGTGTATGTATATCTCATCTATTCCTTTTTTCTGAATTATTTTGAAGGGATCCTGGACTTGCCGGAATGGTTTTTAAATACCGCGGTCCAGAGCTGGATTCCCAGAATGCCCATGGAAAGTTTCGAATTAATCACCTTCACGGTTCTGACCCTGATCAGTCTTTCCTTTATGGGAATTGGCTACATCGGTTATAAGGGAAGGGATTTGGATGAACGGGCCTAAAGTCGGGGAAGGCACTAAAAGGGACCTGTCTGGAAAATAAAGAACAGACAGGTCCCTTTCTTTGGGCATATTATCCGGGGAAGAGCCGGCACTCTTTAATAGGGTTACTGGGAAGATTCCCGGTCATAAAGACCGAAAAGATCCAGCAGCCGTTGCCAGAAGCTTAAGGATTCCGGTTCTTCAAGGACGTCATTTTCCTCTTCCTCTCCTCCGATTTCCGGAGTTTTGAAGACGAACTGCACCAGGGAAACTTCGGTGTTTTTTTCAGAGACGAAGGAGCGGGGCTCGAAATCCGAGTAGTCGAACTCCGCCATCAGCTTATTGATCTCCTCCTGGATGGTATCGGGAAGAAGGCCCACGGCATCACTGAATTCCTTTGTTCCCGCCCCCAGTTCATCGGCGCCGCTGTTAAGCTCACCCAGACCGTCGGTCAGGGACTCATAGCCCCTTTGGATTTCCCGGTGGCCATCGGAGAGGTCCCTGAGGCCGTTCATATAGCTCCTCAGTCCGGAATGGAACTGTTCATAGTTTTGGGAGAGTTCATTTATTCCGTCGACCAGTGCATCGATCTCTTCAAAACCGGCGCCGGCCTCGGCAAATTCCAGGATTTCATCGATCATCTCCGGAAGCTCCTCCAGAATGACTTCATAGGAGGCAAAGGCCTCCTCCAGCTGTTCTTCCATATCCTCAAAGCCGGACCGGGCCTCTTCAAAGATGTGGCTCACATCCCTGGAGGACTGATAATAGTCATTCAGCCGGTCCAGGGATTCCGTCAGCTCTTCATCCCCCTCCACGGCTTCATAAAGGGCCTCCAGGTCCACCTCTTCATCGGGAAGGGCGGCGACGGCTTCCTCCATGGTCTCCGTCACCGAAAGAAATTCCCCTTGCAGGTCATCCAAATCCATGGCCCAGGGGTTGTCCTCCCATTCCCCATCATCCAAAAGTTCCCGGATCATTTGAAGGGATTCGATAAAAGGGGTCAGATCATCGAAATCCGGGATCATCTCCGCCCCTTCAGTCAACTCCCCGGAGATTGTTTGTAAAGCGTCGCCGATCTGTCGGGAGGCGTCCAGCAGGGGATCGGAATTTTCGCTCAAGGCTTCCAATCCCTCGCCAATTTCCCGGTTCCCCTCGTTCAGGGCCCGGGCGCCGAGGAAAGTATCGTGAATCCCCCGGTTCAGACCCTTAACCCCTTGGTAGATGCCGTCCACGGCATCGGTCAGGATGTAGAAATCGTCGAAAAGATCTTCCTCCAGGGGATCATCAAACACCATGGAAAAGGGCAGGGCGCTGAACTCGATTTCTTTCATGGAGAAATCCCGGACATCGGCATCCACCCTAATCCTGGCTTCCTCTTCCGGTAAGATGGTATGATTGATCACCCGGTTTCTCCCGGCGCTGGCAAAGACTCCGTCGGGGGACTGAATATCCGTAAATTTTTCCGTATCCAGCATCAGGGCGATCTGCATTACATAATAGTTAGAAAAAACCGGGTCAACCCCATCATTGAGGGTTACATCAATGGTAATTTCCACCCGGCCCGTGGCACCCTCCAGTGCCTCCGGTGAAATCTCTTCCCCGTCTAAGTGATAGGACAGGGAAATATTCCAGGGCATTTCCCGATCCTCCAGGGTCCCCTGGTAGAAAAAACGCTCTTCTTCGGTGTGGATGGTAATCCGGTCCCCCTCCACCTGAATTTCCTCGGAAGAGGTCATATTGCTGATCTCGGAATACCGGCCGTAATCGATAATGGAGGCATCGGTGAAGCTGTTGACCACATAAACTTCTTCGGGGTTACCCTGAAAATCCAGGATGGAATAGACCACTTCCTCTTTTTCCGAAGGGCGGTCCGATGGATCGGTCTCAAGGTCTTTTTCCCGGGAATCTTCCCGGACCCCCCTGGCCACGGTGCCGGCGGGGGCGGGTTCCTCCTCTGAAGAAGGGGATCCGAGACCCAGGACAGCCAGGGCTGTGGTTAAGAACAGGGTAGCGATTAAGAGGATCGGGATAAATTTTTTCATGGCTAAAACTCCTTTTTTCGGTTTCTATAAAAGTCGCTTTTCAGCGTGGTTTTTTCAATGACTCTGTCGAACATCAGAAAGAGGGCGGGAAGCACCAGCACCACCATGGAGAAGGATAAAAAGGTGCCTCTCCCGAGAAGAATACCCAACTCTGAAATAATAGGGTTCGTTGAGGTAAGTCCCAGGATAAAGCCGGAAAAGGAAAGGATTCCGGCGGAGATGAGGATGGCCACCAGGTTTTCCGACAGGGTCTTGACCATGGCTTCCTTTTTGGGGAGGCTTTTCCGGTCCGTAAGATAGTTGTGGGTTAATAAAATGGCATAATCCACCGTTGCCCCCAGCTGAATGGTACTGATGATCAGATACCCCACGTAGCTGAGGGGGCTTGCTGTGTAATAGGGAAAGGAAAGATTGATCCAAATGGCGGATTCGATGGTCAAAACCAGGAACAAGGGGATGGTCAGGGACTTAAAGGTCACCAGAATTACCAGAAAGATCCCGGCAACGGCGATCAGATTCACCACCCGGGTATCCGCTTCGATAACCTCCTTCATATCCAGAAGGGAGGCGCTTTCCCCGGCGAGATAATAGGTGTCGAAGGCGTTGTCTGCGGTCTCAAGGATACGGTTGACCACCTGAAAGGTTCGATCCCCTTCGGCGGGCAGGTCAAGATAAAGAATGATCCGGGAATAGGTATCGGAATAAAACTGGTCCGTCACCTCTTGGGGAGCAAAGGTCCGGGGGATTTCCGGGCCCACGGAGGTGACATAGGAGACCACACCGGTAATATGGGGGAGGGCGGACAGCTCATCGGTGAAGGTTACTTCTTCCCCGGGCTGGGATTTTGGAATCATAAGCACCAGGGGATTGGAGGTTCCGAAGTCCTGGTTGATTCTTTCCAGATCATCCCCCGCCCGGCTTCCCTCCGCCATATCCCCGGTACCGTAAAGAAAATCCACTTCCGACCGGGCAAAGTAACTGGGGATAACAACCAGCAGGGCGATAATAAGAAAGAAGATCCGAATCCGCACCATACCCCGGCCCACCTTATGAAATTTCGGCAGGAAGTTTCGATGCTTGGTTTTTTCAATAAGTCCATGGGCCACCAGGGTCAGGGCCGGCAGGAAAAAGATCACCGAGAGAAAGCTAAGGGATATGCCCTTTACCAGATTCAGGCCCAGATCCGAGCCGATGCCGAAACGCATGAACATCAGGGCGGAAAAACCGACGATGGTGGTGGCGGCACTGGCGGCGATGGTGGGAAGAACAATTCGTAAGGCGTTGATCATGGCGGTTTTCGCCTCATGGGTCTTCTTTTGATCATTAAAGGTGTGCATTAGAAAAATAGCATAGTCCAAGGAAACTGCCAGCTGCAGAATGGGACTGACGGTCTGGGTAACAAAGGAGATCTCACCGATAAAGAGGTTGGTTCCCATATTAATCAGCACCGCAATACCGATGGTAATAAAGTATAAAAAGGGCTCCACCCAGGAGCTTGTAGCGATAAACAGGATGATGAGAATCACGGGAAGGAGAATGGTTAAGGCATTGAAGACTTCTGTAAAAGCCATATCCTGGCTTTCGGCGGTATTGACCGCATGTCCCGCCACGGCGTTCTCCTCACCGATCAATTCCCGGATTTCCCCCACGGCTTCGGACTCCAGTCCGCTTTCCACGGTGAGCTCCAAAAGAGCTCGTTGGTCCCGAAAGTAATTATCGGTTATGGACGCGTCAAAAAACGCCAAGGGGGTAGTAAGGAGAACATCCTCTCCAAAGACGTCATCGAGCCACTCCACGGAGCGGATGCCGGAGATGTTTTGAATCCTCTCCTTGTATTCCAGGGCCTCCAGTAAGGTAACCTCATTCAGCAGTACCCTGGCATTGGGAAGGTCTCCCGCAAACTCTTCTTCCATCACGGTGATGGCTTCCGTGGACTGGGTATCCCCGGGGAGATAATCGGTCATATCGTAATTCACATCAACACCGGTCATCATTAAGCCGCTGAGGCCAGCCATAAGAATGAAGGTGATCAGGATCAGTTTTCGGTATTTGGTGCTGGTTTCAAAAAAGGGTTGCACGGTGATTCCTCCCGAGGTCTTTGGTTAATTAAACACTGTGTTGCATTCCTTATTATTTATTAATATAATATGGATAGACTTAAAATTCAATAATCAGATTGCTTCGGTCTGCTAGCAAACCCACAAATCCATTGAATATGTTGGTAAATAATCATATATGTAAAAAATGAGGAGGAAATTTCATGGAAGAAAGGAAGGAAAATCGGCGGGTGAAGGTGACGAAAATGCTGTTGAAGGAGAGTTTTATCAAGCTTTTGGAAACCAAGGACATCGCCTCCATCACCATCAAGGAGCTCTGCGAAGATGCGGACATTAACCGGTCCACCTTTTATGCCCATTATAACGATCAATATGACCTGATGGGAAAGATCCAAAATGAACTGATCGATCATGTGGAGCATTATCTGGCTCCCTATATTCATGATGAGACGGAGGAGGTCTCCGTGGAGATGGTGGAGGGTATTTTTGAGTATGCCATGGAAAATGCCCGGATCTGTCGCCTGCTTTTGAGTGAACGGGGGGATTTGAATTTTCAAAAACGGGTGCTGAACCTGGTCTACGGAAAATACATCAATGAGCTGCAGCAAAGTCTGGCTCTGAACAAAGAGGATGCGGAATATGTCTACGCTTATACCATTACCGGATGTATCGGGGTGATTCAAAAATGGCTCAACGATGACATGAAAAAATCTCCGAAATTCATGGCGGAGATTGTAATCAATATGACCCCGGGGGTGCCCGGGGAGTGAAGGGGTTTCCCGGGGGGAACGGCGGTTAAAGGCCTTAGGGTTTTAGTAACCCTAAGGCTTTTTCCATTCGCTCCATTCTCTCTTTAATATTTTCCAGGGAATTAGAGTAGGATATACGAAGGTTATCCGGGGCTTCAAAAGCGGCCCCCGGTACTACGGCAATGTTTGCTTCTTCCAACAGGAATTCAAATAGATCCGCTGAGTGCTTCAAAACCTTCCCCTTATAACGGCTTTCATAATAGGAAGACACCTCGGGTAATACATAAAAGGCTCCTTTTGCATCGGCACAGGTGATCCCCGGCATTTTGTTCAGTCGGCTTACTATATACTGTCTTCGCTGGTCAAATTTTTCCCGCATGGCGGTTAAGGGTTCCTGGGATCCCAATAAGGCCTCAATGGCGGTTTTTTGCGTAATGGAATTGGGCGCCGAAGTCATATGACCCTGTAAGCTGTTCATGGCTTTAATGATTTTTTCGGGTCCCGCGGCATACCCCAGTCTCCAACCGGTCATGGCATAGGCTTTGGACAGGCCGTTTATGGTAATGGTTCTTTCTTTTATGGCCGGGGATAAGGAAGCGATGGAAATATGCTTTTCCCCGGTATACACCAGCTTTTCATACACTTCGTCGGCGAATATATAAAAATCATGTTTTACCGCCAAGGCTCCCAGTTCCCGTAAGGTCTCCTCCCGGTATACGGCGCCGGTGGGATTGTTGGGAGTGTTTAAGATAATGGCCTTGGTCCTAGGGGACAGGGATTGTTTAATTTGTTCGATATCCAATTGAAAGCCATCCTCTTTACGGGTGCCTACGGAAACCGGTGTGCTCTGTGCCAACTTAATCATCTCCAAGTAACTCACCCAGCAGGGGGTAGGGACCATCACTTCATCACCGGGGTCACAAAGAGCCAGCACCCCATTGATCAGAGATTGTTTTGCCCCTGTGGAGACCAGGATCTCATCGGGGGTATAGGCCAGGTTATTGTCATCCCCAAGTTTTTTACAGATCGCTTCCCGAAGCTCTAGAATTCCGGGAACCGGGGTATACCGGGTAAAGCCTTGATCGATGGCCTTCTTCGCCGCTGAACAAATGTTATCCGGGGTATTGAAATCCGGCTCCCCTACGTTAAAAGTGAGGATCTCCCTTCCTTTTCGTTGAAGCGCCTCGATTTTTGCGGTAAGCTCAACGGTTACAGAAGGATTCATATTTTCAATTCTTTTGCTTAACATGTAGTTACCCCCTTTCGATTGAGGTTGCAGGAAGTTCCTTCAGAGGGCGGGTTAGCCCATCTTTTTAATGGAATCCATCAGACGTTGAAATTTATGGGGTTTTAAAGACTGGGCCCCGTCGGATAAGGCGGATTCCGGCTGGTGATGCACTTCGATCATCAGACCATGGGCCCCTACAGCGACGGCGGCCTTGGATAAGGGCTCCACCATCTCCCATTTCCCGCAGGCATGGCTGGGATCCACAATTACGGGCAAATGACTTAACGCTTTAATCGCAAGGACGGCGCTGAGATCCAGGGTGTTTCGGGTGTAAGTCTCAAAGGTACGGATCCCCCGTTCGCAAAGGATCACCTGTTGATTGCCCTCGGCCATAATGTACTCCGCAGACATCAACAGCTCTTCCACCGTTGCGGACATGCCCCTTTTCAATAAAATCGGTTTGCGGGATTTTCCTGCACGTTTCAGCAGGGCAAAGTTTTGCATATTGTGGGCACCGATTTGGAGAATATCCCCATACTGTTCCACCACATCGAAGGTATCCTGACACATCACCTCGGTTACGATGGGCATTCCTGTGGCGGCCTTGGCTTGCTGTAACAGCTTCAAGCCCTCTTCCTGGAGGCCTTGGAAGCTGTAGGGGGAGGTGCGGGGTTTAAAGGCGCCCCCTCGTAAGAAGGCTGCCCCGGACTGTTTAACCGAGCGAGCAATGGTCATCAACTGTTCTTCGCTTTCAACGGAGCAGGGCCCGGCGATCACCGCCACATGATCTCCGCCGATTGTATGCCCCTCCACATCGATCACCGTATCCTCGGGGTGAAAGGTCCGATTGGCTAATTTAAAGGACTGCTGTACTTTCAAAAGCTTATCCACGTATTCATTGGCCTCAATTTGGCTGGGGTTAATTTTCCGGGTATCCCCCACCAACCCTAATAAAACATAATTTTCTCCCTGGGAAAGATGCACCTGGCATCCTAAACTTTGCATTTTCTTTTCGATTTTTTCAATGACCTCTCGGGGTGCGTCGGGTTTCATAACAATGACCATAATTGTTGCCTCCTTGGAATTTTTATTGGGTTTTAACTATAATAAAAAAGAGAATAAAAAAAGAAACTCTTTTCCAAGAGTTTCTTTGTGAATGGACAAATACAGTTAAATAAAGCTAACCCATGGGCGGGTAGCTGTTCACAGTTTTTCTCGGAAGTAGGATTTCATATATAATTTTTTTCCATGCAAAATAGCTGGCGCTATAATAATAAAAGCCCCAGTAAGCCTTGGAATAATACATATTTGATTGTGTAGGCCGTGCATTGTTTTTAATAGGATTTTGCTTTGCGGGAAACATGGAAATCATCCTTTGGCATGAAATTTTGTTGGCATGAAATTGACATGAAATGTTAAACCGGTAAAGCCGTTTTGTGGAAAAATCTGAATCTTTGGAAAAAATCATTAAATTAAATTCCCTAAAGTATAGTGAAAGTTTTCGGGATTGTCAATCGGAAAATTTTTTAACTGTTAGGCAATTATTTTAATAGGAATCTTCTGAAAACTTTTTCTTGACAAGCCCACCGGGATCCATTAAAGTATTTTATTAAAATATACCGGAGACCGGGAAGGACAAAGGGGGAATGAAAGTGGAGGGTTTTAAGAAAATCACCATTATCGGAATGGGGCTTATGGGGGGATCCATGGCCCTGGCCTTGAAAAAGTCCGGATTTAAGGGGAAGATCATCGGATGCGATGCATCCCTGGAGACCCTGAAAGCAGCAAAGACCGTGGGCGCCGTGGACAGGGTCTATCAAGCACCGGAAGAAGCGGTTAAAAATACGGAGTTACTGGTTTTGGCCACCCCGGTAGGGTATTACCGGGAGGTGTTGGCAAAAACAGCCCCTTTTCTGTCAAAAAAAGTGATTGTAACCGATGTGGGCAGTGTAAAAGGGTATGTGGAAAGGATCGTAGAACAGTATTTGCCAAAGGACATCCAGTTTATCGGGGGGCATCCCATGGCGGGATCGGAGCAATCCGGGTTTAGGGCAGCCAGTCCCTTTCTTTACCAGAATGCCTATTATTTTTTAACCCCGAAGCATGATACCCACAGAGATACCATAAAAAAAGTGAGGGCCTTTGTGGAAGGTCTCGGGGCCTATCCCGTTGTAACAGACGCCGGGGAACACGATCAGATTGCGGCGGGGATCAGTCATATTCCCCAGCTTTCCGCGGTTTTACTGGCAAGTATGCTTGACGGGGAAAAGAGCCGGTCCTATACTTCCTTTGTAGGCGGGGGCTTTAGAGACAGTACCCGGATTGCATCGGGAAATCCCGAAATGTGGAAGGATATCTTTTTGTTCAATAAAAAGGAAGTGCTGGTGGGGATTGAGACCCTGGAGGGGCTGCTGAGGGATTTCAAACACAACCTGGCGGCGGAAAGGGAGGGGGGAATTTTACACCGGCTGCAACGGGCAAAGAGGATCAGGGATGGGATTCCCCATTCTTCCAAAGACTATACCCCGCCCCTTTATGAATTGGTCCTTGATGTGAAGGATCGTCCCGGAATTTTAGGGGATTTAACCCGGTTAATGGGTAATAATAATATTAACATAAAGGAAATCGAGATCCTCCATGCAAGGGAAGATGAAGGAGGGGCTTTACGGATGAGCTTTTCATCAAGGGAAATGCATACAAAAGCCCGGGATATTTTAACGAAGGAGGGTTTTTCCTTAACCCATCAGAAAGGCGGAGGAATAGCAGATGCTGAAGATCAATAAAGTGGATAAGATAAAGGGGAGGATCCGGGTTCCCGGGGATAAATCCATCTCCCACAGAGCCGTAATGCTTTCCGGGATCAGCAAGGGAAAGGGGATCATTGAAGGGTTTTTAAGGGGGGAGGACTGCTATCGCACCATTGCCTGTTTTCGAGGGTTAGGCGTTGAAATAGAGGATAGGGGCAGTCAAATCATCGTTCAGGGAAAGGGACTTCAGGGCCTGGAGGAGGCCAAAGACGTACTGGATGCCGGGAATTCCGGCACCACCATGCGGCTATTGTCGGGGATATTAGCGGGGCAGGAGTTTCTAACCGTTGTCACCGGAGACGATTCCCTACGAAAAAGACCCATGGACCGGATTGCGGTGCCCCTACGAAAGATGGGAGCCATGATCGAAGGCAGAGACCGTGGAAGCTTGGCCCCTCTGGTGATTCGAGGGGGAGGCTTACAGGGAATGGACTATACCCCTCCTGTGTCCAGTGCCCAGGTTAAATCCGCCGTGCTTTTGGCAGGTCTTTATGCCAAAGGGGAGACCGTGGTCCGGGAAGGAGTCACCACCCGGGACCATACGGAAAGAATGCTTAAGGCCCTTGGGGCCAATATAACCGCGGAAAAAGGCAAGGTTTCCCTTGGGAAATCCCAACTAGAAGGGACCGCCATCCAGGTGCCGGGAGATATTTCATCGGCGGCGTTTTTCATGGCGGCGGCGGCAGCCAAGCCGGGATCCCAGCTAAGGATCCGGGGAGTGGGCCTGAATCCTACCCGGACGGGGATTATCGATGTATTAAGGGAAATGGGTGCCGCCATTGAAATCGACAACATCACGGAAAGCGGCGGGGAAGCCGCCGGGGATATAATTATTCAAGGGAAAAAACTCCGGGGGATCCATATAACCGGGGAGATTATTCCCAGATTGATTGATGAAATACCGGTGATTGCGGTGATTGCAGCTATGGCGGAGGGAAAAACCACCATTACCGGGGCCCAGGAGCTGAAGGTGAAGGAATCCAACCGGATCACCTCGATGGTAACGGAAATGAAAAAACTGGGGATGAAGGTAGAGGAACTGCCCGATGGGATGGAAATCGAAGGGGGGAGTACCATCACCGGGGGAAGGGTCAAAAGCTATGGAGATCATCGAATCGCCATGGCCATGGCAGTAGCGGGACTGTTTGCCCGGGACTCTGTGAAAATCCAAAACAGTGCATGCATTGGGGTTTCCTTTCCGGATTTTGAGCAGACAGTAAAACAGGTCACAAGTCACGGTGTATAAAGAGGCCTTTTAAGCATCGGGGATCCCTCTTTGGGCATCCCCCTTTTGGACATCCCCAAAAGTGGGAGCTATCCTCCCGGCGCTTAAGGCGGGGCCTGGTTTTTTTACGTAAGCGTAGGATCGTATACAGAGAACAGGAACTGGACGGAAAGAAAATAAGCCAATTGAAACAGGAGGGTGGTAGAGGTGTTTAGAATACTGACAGCAGGAGAATCCCACGGAAAAGGACTGATGGGAATTGTCGAGGGTTTTCCGTCGAATGTCCCTGTGGACCGTGAGGGGATTAATAAAGATTTAGCAAGAAGGCAACAGGGCTATGGTCGCGGCGGCAGAATGAAGATTGAAAAGGATAAAATCGAATTTCTATCCGGGGTAAGAGGGGGGAAAACCCTGGGCAGTCCCATATCCTTTTTCATTGAAAATAAAGACTATGCCAACTGGAAAGCGGTGATGGATCCTGATGAGGCAGAGGAATCCTTAAGAAAAGTTACCCAACCGAGACCGGGGCACGGGGATTTAACCGGGGCCTTGAAATATAATTTTTCCGATATTCGAAATGTGCTTGAACGGAGCAGTGCCCGGGAAACCGCCACAAGGGTGGCCATCGGAAGCATAGCGGGGCAGCTGATGAAAAAGTTTAAGATCGAAGCCTGGAGTCATGTAACCGCCATTGGTAAAGCCTCTTTGAAAAAACCGGTGGTGGACATGGAGAAAATAAAAGCTGCCGATGATTCCCCGGTACGCTGTACGGATAAAAGTACGGAATCCTCAATGATCCACTGTATTGATCAGGCGAAAGCGGAAGGGGATTCCCTGGGAGGCATATTTGAAATTCATATTACCGGGGTGCCCATGGGCCTTGGAAGCTACGGGCAATGGGACCGTAAGCTGGATGCAAAACTATCCCGGGCCCTTATGGGAATCCAGGCGATAAAAGGGGTGGAAATCGGCTACGGTTTCGATAATGCCCAACAGGAGGGCTCCCGGGTCCACGACGAGATATTTTATGATTCCAAGAAGGGTTACCATCGAAACACCAATCATGCCGGGGGCATCGAAGGGGGCATGTCCAACGGAGAAAACATCATCATCCGATGTGCCATGAAACCCATACCCACCCTGTATAAACCGCTGAAAACCGTGGATATCGAAACAAAAAAACCGGTGTCGGCAACCGTGGAAAGGAGCGATACCTGTGCGGTACCGGCGGCATCGGTGGTAGGGGAAATGGTGGCCCTTACCGTAATTGCTCAAGAGTTTTTAACAAAATATCCGGGAGATTCCTTGGAGGAGATTGAAAAACGATGGAAAAACTTCAGATAGCCTTAGAGAACAACCCCTATGAAATCCATATGGAAAAGGGCTTGATCCGGGGTCTTGATCCCTACCTGGAAAAAGCCGATCAAACCCTAATTATTACCGATGAAAATGTAGACCGTTTATACGGTGACTCCCTGGAAGCGGGAATGAAAGGAAGAGAGAGTCAAAAAATCATTCTTCCCCCGGGGGAAAGCAGCAAGAATCTATCGATGGTGGAAAAAATACTGTCAAAGATGCTGGACCTGGGGCTTACCAGAAACTCACGGATCATTGCCCTGGGCGGAGGCGTGGTAGGGGACATAGCGGGTTTTTGCGCCTCGATTTACATGCGGGGCATCCCCTATGTACAAGTCCCCACCACCCTACTGGCCCAAGTGGACAGCAGCGTGGGAGGAAAAACCGGAGTGAACCTGCCCCAGGGAAAGAACACCGTGGGAAGTTTTTATCAGCCCCGGTGGGTTGTAATCGATCCCAAAGTCTTATCAACCCTTTCGAAAAGAGAACGGATTACCGGGATCGGGGAGGTTATAAAATACGGCGTAATCTATGATTATGACTTTTTAACCTACATCAGGGAAAACTTTGAAGCCCTGATGAATCTTGAGGAGACGGTGATCCTGGCGGTGGTAAAAAGATGCTGTGAAATTAAAGGGGAAATCGTCGTCGAGGATGAAAAAGAAAAGGGGCTTCGAAAAATTCTAAACTTCGGCCATACCCTGGGCCATGCCTTAGAGGCCCTCAGTAATTATGAGAAGTACACCCATGGAGAAGCGGTGTTGATCGGAATGTACCATGAAGCGTTCATGGCAAAAAAAATGGGTCTGTTGGATGCCGCCTATTTTGAGGAGGTCGCCGGGCTGATCAAAAAAACCGGGGTATCCCTGGACATTGAAGGATTCCCCCGGGAGGATTTGGTCCAGAGGATGATGAGGGATAAAAAAAATAAAGGGGATAAAATCTCCTTTATTGTACCCAGGGAAAGAGGCAAAGTAGAGGAAAAACTGCTTTTAGAGGAAGTTTATTATATACTGTAAGCAACTGAAAACATTGAAAACAATCGGGGCTGCTTCCTGCAGGGCAAGAAAAATGGGGCTCAAAACAGGAAAGGGGGAAGAAGCGAAGCGCTTCTTCCCCCTCCTTATGAAATTAGGGATGAATCCATGGCATAATCCATAGCTTAGTCCACGGAAACCTCGGGGACAGGATCAACCGCCGGATCCTTTTCCTTGGAAAGGGCCTTGGCATCGGCCAAGCTGTAGGCGTAAAAACATCCTGCCACAAGCAGGTAGCCTACGGGGTACTGAAAGTCGTGCATAAAGCCCAGGTTCGGGGCATGCATAAAACCGAACATGGCAAGTCCCGAGGCCACTAAAGCGGTGATGGTAGCCTTCTTGTAATCATTGTCTATGATATACACCGTCATGGCCCCCCAAATAATTCCGGCGAACATGGCCCCTTCTCCGAGGGGTACCACGGCGGGGGAAAGATCTGCCACCGCCTCCGGAGCGACGTTGTTGAATCGGGTCATAATATAGTTGGCAAGATAGGGGAACATGGCAATGACCACCGCCGGGAAATGCTTCTGAGGTACGGAACTGAAGGCCTGGGATACCATGGAAATCCCCACGAAGACTAAGATCGGTGCGATCACCGGCAGGGGAATGATTTCCGACATAGCGGCAACGATTCCAAACAGCGAGGCCAGCATAAATACGGCACCGTTCAGCACCGAGTAGCCCCGGCCGGCATTCATCCACTTTGAGCCTACGGAGGCAATGTATACCGTGGTGGGGAAAACCCCGCCGAATACTCCGCCGATCATGGTGCCGATCCCGTCCACCAGTTGGCATTCAGAAACGCTGTAATCGTCACCGGCAGCGGTCATGGCTTCCACGTTATTCATAGTCTCAATAAAGTTATAAATGGAAATCGGAATAAGGATGGCTAAAATATTGACCATGGGACCGAATAAGTAAGAAAATCCTTCAATAAACCCTAGACTGGGCAGGAAAGGATAAAAACCCACGGTGGATAAACCGCCGGACAATTGACTCATATCCGATTGACCGAGGGAATAGGCCAAAAAGGTTCCGATGATAATGGCAAAGAGGGAAGCGGGAATTCTAAAGGGCATGCTTTTTTTTGCAATCAGACCGATGATGATGATGGCAAGGACCAGCATCCCCACAATGGGCATTTCAAAGGTGTTAAAAAACAGTTCCGCGCCAATAAAGGAAAAGGCTACTCCTGCCAGGGCTCCCAGCATTGCCGCCCGAGGAAGGATTTTTCGAATCCAGTTTCCCAGGATACTGCCCGTGGCTTCCACGGCACCACCGAAAATACAGGCGGCCACTCCGATTCTCCAGGCAACGTAGGGGTCGTCGGTCAGGGCCAGAGCCGGTCCAAGGACACCGAAGAGGTAAATAAACATGACCGGGGTACTGATTCCGTAGGCCAGGGCCGTTACGTCGGTTCGCTGTTCTTTTTGGGCCAGTCGATTTGCGGAGTAGGCATAATAAATATTTCCGATTAATACGGCGACGGCGGCTCCGGGGATCACTTGTCCGTAGACAATCTCCGAAGGATACCCCATACCAATCATGGCTACGGCGATCAATACAAAGTTTGCCAGGTTGTTTTGGAACAGCGCGAAGAACCCGTCGATGTCTTCACGCTTGAACCATGGATAATGAATGCTTTTTTCCATAATAATTCCTCCTAATTTTGTAGTTGCTGTCCTTAAAAACCCATTATACAGAATATTTTTATAAAAACCTTGTGGTTTCTTAACAAAATTACTTTTGGCAAGGCAAAGATAGTTAAAAAATAAACAATCCTTCGCCGACTTCCCGTTCATTAAAGGGGGACAAACCGGGAGGATGAAATAGTTGGGGAGTTTTCACAGGGAATAAGTCGGGCTGGAAGAAGAAAAATAATAAAAATCAAAAACGATTGAAAATTCCTTTAAAGCTTATTAAAATATAGCATGAGGAAAGGAATTTTTAAAGATAGTAAACAACTGCAACCCCTTTTCCAAAAGAAAGTTCCGGATTGGATTGTTAGAACTATACATGGAAAATGAAAATGTGATATGATATGCTATGAAAAGGTTGTATAAGATTAACAGCTAGTAAAAGTTTAAAATAATTAAAATATAAAGGAGGATGAATATGTTATTAGAAAAAAATGTAGAGGAATTTGTAGCATCAGTGGCAAGTAAGGACCCTGCACCCGGCGGGGGAAGTGTGGCGGCGTTGAGCAGCAGTTTGGCCTCGGCCCTGACCGCCATGGTGGGGAATTTGACCATCGGACGGAAGGCCTATCAGAAATTAAGCGAAGAACAGCAAAAAGAACTGGACGAGAACTTTACGAAGGTTCAGGAGCTGATGGACAGATTAAATCAATTAACGGAAGAGGATACCACGGCCTTTAACGGTGTGATGAAAGCCTTTAAAATGCCGAAAGAAACCGAAGAGGACAAAAAAATTCGCAAAGCCGCTATTGAAGAGGCCACCAAGGAAGCCCTGGAAGTGCCCTTAACCGTAGGGAAAGAGTCTCTGGAAGTGTTGAAGCTGCAACAGGCCTTTGCGGATAATGGAAACCCCAATGCCATCACTGATGTAGGGGTAGGCGCATTGCTGGCCTATGCCGGCTTGGAAGGCGCCTTGTTTAATGTGCTGATTAATCTTCAGGGACTTAGCGACGAAGCTTATATTCAAGACATTAAAAAGCAGTGTGAAGATTTAAAGGAAGAGGGAAATAAGCTGAAAGAAGCGACCCTTTCCACAGTGTACACCAAACTGGGGTAAGAATGAAGACTCCCGCCTGAAGGTTTAAACCTTTTGAGGGGGAGACCTCTTGGCTGTTACGATAGAAATCCTGTAAACAAAGAACGAAGGCAAAGGAGTAGGTAATTATGGCAAGAACAAACGGGGTTACGCTTGATAAAATCATGAAAATGGACTGTATGGATAAATGTAAAATCATCGCCGGAATGAAAGGTATTAAAAACACCGTATCCAATGTGAATGTAATGGCGGACCCCGATATTATCAACTGGGTAGGGGAAGGGGAGCTTCTGCTTACCACGGCCTACTCCTTTAAAACCAGCTCCCTAAATGAACAGCGGGATTTTATCCGGCAATGTGCAGAAAAGAAATTATCCGCCCTGGGAATCAAAATTTATCCCTACCTGGAAAAACTGCCGGAGGAGACCCTGGCTCTGGCGGATCAGCTGGGCTTACCGATTATTGAGCTCTACTATGAAATCCCTTTCTCGGATATTATGACACCGGTATTTAAAGAGATCTTCAATAAACAGGCCTTACTGCTACAGAAACTGGAAAATATTTATGAGCGGCTAATGGATGTGATGCTCAAGGGCGGGGACTTGGAAAGTGTTGCCAAGACCGTAAATGACAACTTGAAAAATCCCGTAATGATTAAGCTGGATTTTCCCACCAATGAAGTTTTTCACGCCGGCTATATCGAAAACCAAACAAGGGAAGATTTAATTCAAAATGCGGAGCGGTTTTTTGACCCGAACCTGGAACGGTACAAGGAACGAAAGCTCTATGAGAGTAAGGAAGAAATCGGCGAGATCTATGTGGATCGCATGGTCATGCCCATTGTTGTGAAAAACAGTGTCTTCGGGCATATTTTCGCCTGGGGGCTCAGTACGCCCCTAGGAGGTTTTGACCTTTCGGTACTGGAAGCTACGGCCACCACCATGTCCCTGGACATGCTCCGGAAGCTCTCCGTAAAAGAAGTGGAAAATCGATATAAAGCCGAATTTTTCGAAGAACTGGTATCCCTGGAAGCCTATCGAAGGGAAAAAGCCCTGGAAAAAGCGCCGATGTTCAGTCTTGATCCGGAAAAGGACTATTTAAGCATCATCGTAAACTTCGATTCGAGAAAAGGACAGTCCAATGATTTTATGGAGGACGACATGGGCAGGGTCTTAAACCTTTCCGAGCGATTGCTGGAGGAGTACCGGATCGAGGGCGTGGTGGTGAATAAAACCGACAGCTTTATTTTGGTACTGTCTTTTGGTAAAAAAGATAAACGGGATCGAAAGATCGAAGGAATCAAAACCCATTTGGAAAAAGCCATCAAATTGCAGTCCATCAGTGTGGATATCCACGTGGGAGTGGGCAGAATTTATACCGGCATGGAGAATTTTCATAAAAGCTTTAAGGACTCCTTAAAAGCCATGCGAATTTCCAAGGTGAACCGTGAGGTCAGCATCGTCAGCTACCAGTCCCTGGGGGTTTTTAAGATCCTCAGTCAGGATCATCTGGATGAAGAATTGGAAAAGTTTTACGATGAAACCCTAAAACCTCTGGTGGCTTATGATCAGAAAAAATCCACAGAGTTGGTCAAAACCCTGGAAGCCTATTTTAAGTTTAACGGGAATTTTAAAAAAATTTCCAATGAACTATTTGCTCACTACAACACCATACTTTACCGGATGCAAAGGATTAAGGAAGTCACGGGGATGAATCTGGAGGATTTTGATGATCGGTTGAACCTGGAAATTGCGGTGAAGATTAAAAAGCTGCTGGGAAAGTAAGGGTGGATGAAAGTAAGCTTTGCTAAAGAAGCATAGGATGGTAATAAAAAAAGGACTTCTTCGGGAAGTCCTTTTTTTTACGATTTGCATTCTATGGTTTTGGGTGGTCATTATTGTGGGTGGATTTTTACCGATCCCTGACCTTTGGGTCCGGCTTATTCTTCCAGTAAAGCCACCGCCCGAATGGGAGAGCCGGTGCCGTCCCGGATTTTCAGGGGGAGCCCCATGTAGAGGAACCGTTTATTGGCCACCTGGTCCAAATTACATAGATTCTCGGTATTGGTAATGTTGTATTTTCCGCAAATCAGATGACCGGAAAAATCAAGGTCCTGGGGATGGTCAATGGCGGGGGCGTCCACTCCGATATTGATGGCTCCCTTTTCCGCCAGCCATTTTGCGCCGGTGTAGCTAAGACCGCTGTACTCGGTTTGCCATTTTTCTGTGTTGAAGTTTCGGTCGTAGTGCCCGGTATATAAAAGAACGATATCCCCTTTACGCAATTCGAGACCGGATTTTTGTAGAGCCGTCTCCAAGTCCTTTGCTTCAATGTAGCGGGTGGCGGGGATATGGCTTACATCCAGACAGACCGCACTGCCCCAAAAGTGATCCAGGGACATTTTATCAATGGTGGGGCCCTCGGGGTTGTATTCCCACACTCCGTCACTATGGGTACCGCAGTGTTCGCTCATTAAAAGATTTCGTGCGGAAAAGCCTAGGGATTTGCTTCCGGTATCCTCCATGTTTTCTTCATGGGTCATGTTCTCCATAATAAAGGTTTTTTGATGCATAGGAAAAACCGACATGCCTTGAAAAATTTCCTGGGATAGATCAATGATTTTCAAACCCAATTTCAACGCTCCTCTCATTTGTCTTTCGAATCCATTTCAGTGTATCACTTTTTCGAAGAAGATTCGATGCTGTTTTTATTATACTATTTAGACTTTGGATATGCTTTATAAAAAAGTAACAAAATGATAAAAGAGCGGAAATCGCTTTGGAAGCAGTGATTTAGGGATTTGTATAAAATATTTGGGAGATTTCCGTAGAAAAAAGCCTTGAATCCTTCTGAAATCAAGAGTGGAAAGAGATTATCGGGGGGGAGGAGGGAAAAGAATTATAGATTAATAACAAAGAGATTCAAAGAATTATGTGATATGATGAATGCATAGATTGAACATTAGGGTTTAAATAAATATATCAGGGAGGTTTAACGTATGACTACAGAAAAGAAGTATATGCTTGCAGTGCCGAACTTCAGTGACGGCAGAAGAGAGAACGTGATCAACGCTGTGTCTGATGAGCTGAGAAACAAAGAAGGGGTCACCTTAGTGAGTTGTGAGCCGGAACATGATTTTAATCGAACGGTGCTATGCGCCATCGGAGAACCGGAACCCTTAAAGGAAGCCTTGTTAAACATGGCGGCAAAGGCCACGGAGCTTATTGACATGAGTGAACAGGAAGGGTCCCATCCCAGAATCGGAGCCCAGGACACTATCCCGCTGTTCCCGTTTAAAAACACCACCGTGGAAGAATGCGTCAACTTAGCAGAGGAAATCGGATCGGAACTTCATGAAAGGACAGGCGTACCCGTGTTTTTTGCAGCGGAGAATGCAAGAAATGAACAAAGAAAAGGCCTGGCTTATATCCGGAAAGGGCAGTATGAAGGGCTTAAAGAGCTCCTTGAAGATCCCGCACATCCCGATTATGAAGACCGAAAGCCGGATCTGAGCACCGACGGCAAGCTGTCGGGAAAAATGGGGGCCACCATTGTCAGTGCCGAGACGGAAGGTCTGACGGCCTATAATGTATTTTTGGATACCGAGGATGTATCCGTTGCGAAGAAAATTGCCAAGGCGGTTCGGGGACCCAGCGGAGGATTTTCCACCGTTAAGTCCGTGGGCATTAAGTTCCCGGACCACGAAGGGGTTGTGGTTTCCATGAACATGTTTGACTGTAACAAAACTCCTCTTTACCGAACCTTTAACACGGTGAAGCAGGAGGCCGAGCGATTTGGTGTAAGGGTTACAGGTTCAGAAATTGTAGGGCCGGTAAAACTTGCTCACATTGTGAATTCTCTGGAGTATTTCCTGGGACTGGAAGGCTTTGATAACAGTCAAATTCTAGAAACCCACTTGATGGAATAAGCGTGGGGAAAAAAAGAAACACCCTTATTGATGAAAGGTAAGACCTGTTGTTTTAAAAATAAAAGGAGGCCAATAACATGTACGATGTAATTTATAAGAATGCAAGAATCCCCCAGGGAGACGAAACCGTAGTAACCAACATTTTAGTGAAGGACGAAAAAATCTCAGGATTTTCAACGGATATCCAAGGGGTGGAAGCCAAGGAGATCATTGATTTAGAAGGGCATTTAACCCTGCCCGGGTGCTTTGATTCCCATGTCCACTTTATGGATCCCGGATTTACCCATCGGGAGAATTTCTTAACCGGAACTTCCTCCGCTGCCGCCGGGGGACTGACCATGGTCATGGATATGCCCTGCTGCTCCAAACCCTCAGTACGAGCCGTGGACAATCTGGAATCGAAATTAAATGCTATTAAAGATAAAGCGATTGTAGACTATGCCATGTGGGGCGGGGTAACCGGAGAAGATGTTCGAGAAGGATGGTTACACAATGTGCAGGAACAGGCGGATTACGGCGTATGTGCCTTTAAATGCTATATGACTCCCTCGGTACCCACTTATCCGAAGGTAACGGATCCTGAAATGCTGGAAGCCTTCAGAGCCGTGGCTAAAACCGGACTTCCCGTAGGAATCCATGCAGAAAACTTTGACATGTGCGATTATTATACGAAGAAGTTTGAAAAAGAAGGAAGAATGGACGCTCCCGCCTGGGCGGAAGCGAGAATGGCCCTTGCAGAGAAAGCGGCGATTGAATTGGGCATCAGCTTTGCGGAGGACACTGGCGCGAGACTGCACATTGTTCATATGAGTACCGGCATCGGTGCAAAATTAATCGGCGAAGCGAAAAAGCGGGGCGTTGATGTATCCGCGGAAGCCACTCCTCATTATCTAACCCTGAATTATCAAGACGCCATGACGGAGCGGGGAGCTTTTGCAAAGATTGCACCGCCCCTTAGAACGAAAAAGGATAACGAAGAATTATGGGAAGGAATTAATAACGGAAGTGTGGACTTCATCGGAACGGACCATGCCCCCTATGAAATTGCAACGGAAAAAGACTTTGAAGGGGCAAACATCTGGAACACCTTCCCGGGAATCCCCGGAGTGGAGACCATGGTACCGATCCTTGTAAGTGAAGGATACAACAAAGGACGGATTACCCTAAGCAAGCTTGTGGAGATCTTAAGTACCAACGCGGCGAAGATGTATGGACTGTATCCTAAGAAAGGGGCTCTTCAAATCGGTTCCGATGCAGACTTAACCGTGGTAGACTTAGATCACGAATGGACCGTGGATGAACAGGACACCTATTCCATGGCGAAGTACAATCCTCTGCACGGCATGAAACTAAAAGGAAAGCCGGTTAAAACCGTGGTTCGGGGAAAAGTAGTATTCGATATCAATCACGGAATCGTGGGAGAAGAAGGCTATGGAAATTTTGTTCGACGACAAAGCATTCAAAAATTGGATAATAACATCAAATATCCCTTTGTGGAAAAAGAATAAAAAGGGAATAGGTTAAGCCCGGGAACAGCAACAATTATTGACCAATGACAAAAAAACCTTCTTGGTCTTCGGTGGAAAACTAGGAAGGTTTTTTTCAACATTTTCAACATCATTTTCAACATAAGGATAGGAAAATCAAAAAATTGTGATAAAATATAAGGAGGCGTTTGCAAATGGCAAAACATGCAATTGTAGTAATAGATATGCTAAATGATTTTATAGGAGAAAAGGCCCCTCTACGTTGTCCCGGCGGGGAAGAGATTGTGCCGAACCTGCAAAAACTAATGAAATGGGTTCGGGAAAGAAATGCAGAGGGAAAAGATGATATCCATCTAGTCCACATTCAAGAGGCCCACCGGAAAAACGATGCAGACTTTAGAGTGCGACCGAGACATGCGGTGGCAGGAACCTGGGGTTCCGATTTTATTAAAGAGCTGTACCCGGAAGGAGACGAATACATCATTCCGAAAAGACGGCACAGTGCCTTTCAGCACACGGATCTGGACCTGTACTTAAAGGAAGAAAACATCGATACCGTTGTGGTTACCGGAGTTTGGACCAACGTATGTGTAAGAAGTACGGCCTCGGATGCCTTAGCCAATGCCTACAAAGTAATTACCTTAAGCGACGGCGTACACTCTAAGAATGATGAAATGCACGAGTACGGATTGAATGACCTGCGAATTTTCACCAAGGTGATCACCATCGACGAATACATCGACGCATGGGAAAAAGGAGAAGATCCTTGGCTAGGCGGAGGAGACACGGAGAATAAAGTGGACTAATCGGCGCCTGAATATAAGGCCTGAGAAAGAGAGGACCTGGGATGCGAATAATAGTCGGGATGACCGGTGGAAGCGGTGCCCTATACGGGGTCGCTCTGCTAAAAGCATTAAAAGAATTAAATATTGAAACCCATTTGGTGGTAAGTACCATGGGGGAATATGTTTTAGACCATGAAACCGGGATGAGTCTTGAGGAGATCAAATCCTATGCTACGGTTTTTCATCGGAACAATGATTTGGCGGCGAAGATTTCCAGCGGGTCCTTTAAGACCGACGGGATGGTCATCGTCCCCTGTTCCATGAAGACTCTGTCCACCATTGCTCACGGGGGTTCGGATAATTTATTGACCCGGGCCGCGGATGTGGTGTTGAAAGAGGATCGTAAACTGGTGATTTTGCCCAGGGAGACTCCTTTGAGCGTGATCCACCTGGAGAACATGCTGAAACTGGCCAAAATGGGGGTTCGGGTTATGCCCCTGTCCCCGAGCTTTTATCACCACCCTCAAACCATTGGAGACATCGTGAATGCCATCGTGGCAAGAACCCTGGATCAACTGGGAATCGAACATCACCTGGCAAAAAGATGGGGCGAGTAAGAAAGGAGGGATGTTTTGGAAAGACAAATGTTTCGTAAGACCTTAGGATTACTGGAGGCATCCGACCGGCTGCTCCATTGCCATGAACCGGTGGACCCGATCTATGAATTGGGCGCCGTGCTGGATTACTTCGACAGCGAAAAGCCCATCGTGTTTTCCAAGGTCAAAGGCCACAAGGTTCCGGTAGTGGGCGGAATCTTTGGGGAACGACAAATTTATTATGACTTGATGGGCATGACCAAGGAAGATCGACTGGAACGGATCATGGATGCCATTGCAAATCCCAAACCACCCAAGCTTTTAGAGGATGGACCGATCAAAGAGAACATCATCACCCGCAACATTGATATCGGAAGAATGTTTCCCATCCCCAAGTCCAATGGCGAGGACTCGGAGCGGTTCATTACCGCAGGGATGCTGGTGGTGAAGGATCCGGAAACGAAAAAGACCTATATGGCGGTACGAAGATTTCAAATCAATGAGAAGGACGAAATCAATGCATTGATTTCCGGGGCGTCGCCTTTACTGTTGAAGCATTTCAAAGAATTGGAAGAAAAAAGGCAGCCCTTGGAGTGTGCCCTGGTACTGGGATACGATGCGGAGTACTTATTGGCATCCCAAATAAGCTCCGAGAAATACGGGGTGGATAAATACCATGTGGACAGTGCCCTTCGGGGAGAACCCTTAGAACTGGTGAAGTGTCATTCCGTGGACCTGGAAGTGCCCGCCTATGCGGAAATGGTCTTTGAAGGCCATCTGATCCCCAACAAGCGGGTGGATGAAGGTCCTTTTGGAGAGCTGATGGGATATTACGGGGAGGTTGCTCCGAATCCCGTGATGAAAATCCAAACCGTGATGCACCGAAATGAGCCCTACTTTCAACACGCATTTCCTTCAAGGGAAGAGCATTTATCCAACGGATTGATCCGAGAGGCGGAGGTTTTCAGTTATGTGAATAACCTCGTGGATGCAAAGGATGTGCACATTACCGTTGGGGGTGGTTGTCGCTTCCATGGGATTATAC
The DNA here is from genome assembly GCF_009910325.1 of Isachenkonia alkalipeptolytica. Lineage (NCBI taxonomy): Bacteria > Bacillati > Bacillota > Clostridia > Eubacteriales > Clostridiaceae > Isachenkonia > Isachenkonia alkalipeptolytica. The sequence continues at coordinate 6,740 of NZ_SUMG01000012.1, read as the reverse complement.
AGATCAAAAAAAACCATGAAGGAGATCCGAAAACTGCGATCATGGGAGCCCTGGGAAGCTCGAAGGATATTAAACATGTTGTAGTGGTGGATGAGGACATTGATATTTATAACTACAAAGATGTTGAATTGGCCTTAGCTTCCAGGGTTCAGGCAGGAAAAGATCTGGTAGTAATCCAAGGGGCCCTGGGCTCGGGACTGGAAGCCTCTCATGTAGCCCAAGGATATACGGATAAAATCGGAATCGATGGAACCAAGCCTTTAGGTGAGCAAGGGAAGTTCTTTGAAAGAGCAGTTATTCCCGGATATGAAAATATTGATATTGGTAAGTATTTTCCGGATATGAAATAATAGAGTAAAGGTGGTCATTGATTATGCGACAGGCCATAGGAATGGTGGAAACGAAAAGTTTAGTTGCAGCAATACAGGCAGCGGATACCATGGTGAAGTCCGCCGATGTAACCCTATTAGAGGCAGAATATGTGGGCTCGGGTATTGTGGCAGTAATTGTCACCGGAGAAGTTGCCGCGGTTACCGCAGCGGTGGAGAATGCCAAGGAGATCGCCGCAGAAATTGCGGAAGTTATTTCAACAAATGTAATTGCAAGACCTCACGATGAAATTGATAAAATTCTAGATTAGCCAAAATGGTGGTGATAATATGGCAAATCCGTTAGCAAGAGTAATGATGGATCAGATGTCGAAAAAGAATAAAAGCATCAAAACCAACACCTGCTCTGACACCCCGGAAAGGGAGCGGAATTTGGATACACGGGAAGAAGAAATGATTTCCGGTCTTATTCACGGCTCTCGGGGAAACCTGGAGGTTGCCAATGGGAAGAGTTCATCGGATGCTCGGGGTAAAAAAGTGAAACTCGAGGATTTGGTGAAAAAGTCTTCTGAAAAAGCAGAGGAGCCCCAAGAGAAGCCTTCAAAGCCTGAGAAGCATTCCCGGGCAAAAGAAAAGACAAGTCCGGTGAAAGATCCCTATAATAAGGGCGGGGTAAAAACCTCGGTGATTGCAAAGCCCGGGAAAGACGTGGTTCCCGTAGGGTTAAAGTCTCTAGGAAAAGGGAATTTGTTGTAAGCATTGAAAAAGGAGGAGGTGTGGTATGAAACCGGCATTAGGTTTGATTGAAACCATAGGACTGACCAGCGCCGTTACAGCCCTGGATGCAGCCAGTAAAGCCGCCGATGTGGAACTGATCGGTTATGAAAAAGTCATCGGTGTAGGCAAGGCGGTAAGTGTAACCGTGCACTTAGCCGGGGATGTAGCAGCAGTACAGGCGGCAGTGGACGCAGGTGTTTCAGCGGCCCGGCAAATCGGCACGGTGGCAGCCCATCATGTTATTGCAAGACCCGATGAAGAATTGGACCACTTGATTGAAATTTTCCGAAAAAACCTTAAGAAGAAATCAGGGGCCAAGGTCATTGAAAACAGCAATAAAAAGCAGGGAACCGATAAGAAACAGGAAACAAGCAAGAAACAGGAAACCGGCAAGAAACAGGAAACCAAAAAGGGTAATACCACAAAAGCAAAGAGCTAAGCGAGCATCATCAGTTATTGTAAATAAGAAATGAATAATACAAAATTCAAGGAGGGTATATTATGAGTCAAGCACTGGGTATGGTAGAAACAAAGGGTTTGGTAGGCGCTACGGAAGCAGCGGATGCCATGGTAAAGGCAGCAAACGTACAATTGGTAGGCTATGAGAAAATCGGCTTCGGTCTGGTAACTGTAATGGTACGAGGCGATGTAGGGGCCGTAAAAGCCGCCACCGATGCAGGAGCAGAGGCCGCAAGAGTGGTTGGTGAACTGCACTCCGTTCATGTAATCCCAAGACCTCATTCAGAAGTGGAAAGAGTAATGTTAAAAGGTCAAGAATAAAGGGGTAAACTCCTCAGTGAGGTGTTAAACGATGAATAAGCATGATTTTACCAAATCGATTTTGGATCAGCTTGGGCAGTCTTCAAGTCCGTATGAGAATACAAGCAACAATCCAAAAAAGAATCCAAACAGGAATGAACAGAGTGGCTACCCGGATGTACGGAAGGGCGCGGTGAATCCGCCGCCTTCCCCCGGAGAAAAACAGTTGAATTTGTTAGCGGTCTTTACCGGTACCAATAGAGGGATCGATCAAGCTTTAGAGGAACTGAAAAGGTCCCGGGAATACGGAATCAGCTTTGACGTCGCTTTTTCCTGGAACGGGAAAGATTTGCAGGACATTAAAAACATACAAAAACAACTGGGCGCCCGGAATGTTTTCACGGAAGTGGATAAAGGGGAAATCACCCGGATTCTTGAGCGGGTGGACGGCATCGTTGTGCCCATGACCACACAAAACACAACTTCCAAACTTTCCAAGGGAATACTGGATGATTTTATTTCCACCCTTTTATGGGAAGGTCTGTGGCGGGGGAAAAAAATGGTTTTGAACCTGGATAGTGTGGTGGCCTATAAAGGACAGCGGTCGAAGGTTCCCGAAATGCAAAAGATGGTTGATGAAATGATAGAAAAGATCGAAAAAATGGGAGTGGTAACCCTCTATGGTCAAGACTATCAGAAAGTGTTACAAGATACCTTCTTGAAGCAAAAGGCTTTAAAATCCCGGGAACAGACAAAAGCCCCAAGGGTTCAACCTCCAGGGGAACAACGGGGCAAAATGGGAGATAAAACCATCATTACGGAGAAAGATCTTACAAATATGAACTCTCCTTTAAAGATCCTAACAGTTCCTTTCAATACAATTGTTACCCCTTTGGCCTGGGATCGTGCCAAAACCATGGGGATTGAAATCAAAAAAGAACAAGGGTAAAGGAGAGAGACCATGAATATAGGAAAAATAATTGGAACCGCAGTGGCAACGAGAAAAGATGAAACCCTGTTGGGCTGTAAATTAATGATTACCCAACCCCTGACCATGGACTACAAGGAAATCGGAGAGCCGGTCATTGCCGTGGACACCGTAGGCGCCGGAATCGGGGAAGTGGTAATCTACACGAAGGGTACCGCGGCCAGGAATGCAGCCAGAAAGCGGGAATCTGCTATTGATATGGCCATTGTAGGAATTGTGGATAATATTGATCTATATGATTGAAAAAGATAATGAACTCAAATGAGGGATTGAAGGATTGATTTAAAAACAGAGACGACAATTTTAAAACAGAGACGACAGTGGATAAAAATAGATTCAACGATTGATTGTGATACAGAAGGGAGGGCGAATTGTGTTAGATGCCCAAGGATTTAAAAAATCAATGGAATATCGGAATCTGATTGATGTGTTAATGTCGGATCATGATTTCGCCGACGTGGTACTTAGCGGCGGGAACTTCATTAATGTCTTAACCCGGGAAGTCTACGTGGCCGACGTTTCCATTAAGGGAGACTATATTCTTAACGTGGGGGACGCGTCAAGCTTGATTGGTCCCGATACGTTAGTAGTGGACGTTTCCGGACGTTTTATTGCACCGGGCTTTATGGATTCCCATATGCACTTTGAAAGCAGTATGCTGACCATCACCGAATTTTCCAGGTTCTCCATTCCCTCGGGGACCACCACTTTGGTGGCGGATCCTCATGAGATCGGCAATGCCTTAGGTCCTATCGGAATGAAGGCCATGGCCGACGAAGCCGCCCATGTACCGAACAATGTGAAACTGGTGGTGCCGGCCCTTACTCCGGATTCTCCGGGACTGGAAACTGCAGCTTATGATATTACCTCAAAGGATATGCCGGATTTACTGAACTACCAGAACATTATCGGAATCGGAGAACTTCAGGGATTCAGTAACGTAAAGCATGTATACCGAAATACCCCGGAAGTGGTGACGGATTTGCTGGCCTCCACGGCCTATGCCCGAAGTCTTGGCAAGGTGGTGGACGGCAATGCTCCGGAGCTCTTCGGAAACGAACTCGCCGCCCATATTATCTCTACGGCGGGGGAATGTTCCTGTCATGAAACCACGACGAAGGAAGAATGTGTGGAGAAACTTCGCCAAGGAGTCTACGTTTTCATGCGGGAGGGTTCCACCCAGCGAAACATGGCGGAATGTATCCGGGCAGTTACGGAAGAAGGACTGGACTCGAGAAGATGCATCCTGGCCACCGATGATATGGTGGCCGAGGACTTGGAAAAGCTCGGGCATATGAATGAAATTGTGAAACGGACCATCCAAGAGGGTGCAGACCCTATTGAAGCGATCCAAATGGTTACCATCAATCCCGCAACCTATTTCGGATTGGAGGATGTGGGGATTTTAGCACCGGGAAAAAGAGCGGATATCGCCATTATCGACGATCTTCAGGAAATGAGTGTGGAGGCGGTGTACGTCAAAGGAAAGCTGACGGCCTACGAAGGAAAGATGCTGGAAGAGCTTCCGAAGTACACCTATCCCGATGCCGTAAAGCACTCGGTAAAAGTTGCTCCCGTTAAGGAAGAGGACTTAGGAATTAAAACCGAGGGTCGGGAAGCCACCGCCCGGGTGATCGGACTGATTCCCGATCAAAACTTAAGTGACAGCTTCGAAGAACCGGTAAAGGTTCAGCAGGGTATTGCCCAGGCCGACGTGCAGGGAGATGTCCTTCACATGGTGTGCGTGGAGCGTTACGGCAGAAACGGCAGTATTGGACGGGCCTTTGTGAAAGGTTTCGGAATCACCCAGGGCGCCTTCGCCGAGAGTATTGCTCATGATACCCATAACATCATTGCCGTGGGTACGAACCTGAAGGATATTGCCCATGCCATCAACCGGGTCATTGAAATGGAAGGCGGTATTGCGGTGGCCAACCGGGGTCGGGTAATTCAGGAAATGAGACTCCCTGTGGGGGGCTTAATCACCGATGAATTAACCGGTCACGAGGTCAGTGCCGGCTATGGAGAGTTGGAAAGAATCGTGAACGAGGAATTAGGCGGCAAAGTGCATGCGCCTTTTATGCACCTGTCCTTTTTGGCTCTTTCCACCAGTCCCAAATGGAAACTGACGGATCAGGGCATCATTGATGTGAACAATTTCAAAATTTTGGATCCGATTGTATAACTTTATTAGAATAATCCTCGAAAAACAACAAGAATTCGAAAAGAATTGTGTAGAGTACACATTAAAATGATGGATACAAATGTAGTATCATAGTACTAGACAAGAAAATCGGTTGAAGCTATAGCAAAAATATATTATAATACTATAGCTTCAACTTTTTTACCATCTTGAATATTCAGAAAGGAGGCTACAGTTGGAATTTTCACGCGAATCAAGTTTCTCTCAACGGGTTTATTAAAATTAGATAAGAGGAGGAAACAAATTTGAGTAATAACCAAAGCATGGAAAACGGATTCTTGGAAAAAACCTTTAAGTTAAAGGAACACGGCACCAATGTGAAAACCGAAATTTTAGCAGGAATTACTACCTTTATGACCATGGCATACATATTAGTTGCAAACCCCGGGATTTTATCCGACGCAGGGATGGATTTTGGTGCCGTGTTTACGGCAACCGCAGTATCTGCAATTATTGCAACCTTAGTAATGGCCTTTTATGCCAACTACCCCTTTGCCTTAGCCCCGGGTATGGGACTGAATGCTTTTTTTGCTTACACGGTGGTTCTCGGAATGGGATATTCTTTCCAATTCGCCTTAACCGCAGTGTTTATCGAAGGAATTATCTTCCTTATTTTAACCGCCTTTAATGTACGGGATAAGATTGTGGATTCCATTCCGATCAACTTAAAGCATGCCATATCCGTAGGGATCGGTTTATTTATCGCCTTTATCGGTCTTCAAAATGCGGGAGTGGTTATACCTTATGAAGCCACGGCGGTCACCCTGGGTGATATGACCAGTGCTCCCGTACTGATTACCATCGCCGGTATTATTATTACCGGAGTATTACTGATTAAAAATATTAAAGGGGCTTTATTATTAGGAATTTTGGTGGCGACGGTAATCAGTATTCCCTTTGGTGTTGCCAACTTACCGGAAGGAATCATCAGCACCCCTCCATCCTTAAGACCTATTGCTTTTCAATTTGTCGGTTTTAGTGAGATTTTCACCTGGGATATGGTGATTGTGTTGGTAACCTTCTTAATTGTCGACATGCTGGATACCATCGGAACCTTAGTGGGGGTTGCTTCAAAGACCAACATTTTACGGGAAGACGGATCTCTACCGAAGGCGAAGCAGGCACTGTTTGCCGACGCTGTGGGTACCACTGCCGGAGCCTGTCTAGGAACCAGTACCGTAACCACGTATGTAGAAAGTGCTGCGGGAGTTGCTGAAGGTGGAAGAACCGGTCTTACGGCGCTATCCACCGCAGGGATGTTCTTAATTGCCCTATTGCTCTCCCCGATCTTCCTAATCGTACCGGACGCCGCTACGGCACCGGCGCTGATCATCGTTGGACTGTTCATGATGAGTCCGATTCAAAAGATTGATTTAAGCGATTATACGGAAGCCATTCCGGTGTTCTTGGCGATTATTATGATGCCCCTAACCTATAGTATTGCGGAAGGTATTATTTTCGGACTTTCCTCTTACGTATTCCTGAAGGTGCTTACGGGCAAGGCCAAGGACGTATCCCCAATTGCTTACATTTTAGTACTGGTTTTCATCATCAACTTTATCATTTAGTCAAACCGCAGGGAATCCTAAGCAAACGGAAAATGGAAAATAAGAAACAAAAAAAGTGTACCAGGGGGTCGGACCCTGTGGTACACTTTTTTTGTACCACAGGGTCCGACCCCCTG